>NZ_JAUZUU010000006.1:0-186557 GCF_031844225.1 Acinetobacter sp. RRD8 | reverse complement strand
TTAATCTTCCTCGTTTACGTCGAACACAATTCTGAGTAAAACCCAGCTCCGACATATCGTTTAAAAAAACCGAACACCAAATACTTGAAAAGCAGACTAAATAGCCTGCTTTTGGAATTTCTTTGCAACAAAGTTGCTAAACTGTAATCTGGAGCTCTTATCGAGATTTGAACTCGAGACCTCTCCCTTACCAAGGGAGTGCTCTACCACTGAGCTATAAGAGCAAATATTAGTACTTCAATGGAGCGGGAGACGAGGGTCGAACTCGCGACATGTAGCTTGGAAGGCTACCGCTCTACCAACTGAGCTACTCCCGCACGATGTTGGTACAAACCACTTATTGAAGTCTTAAAATTGGTGGTGAGGGAAGGATTCGAACCTTCGAAACTTTCGTAGCGGAGTTACAGTCCGCCCCCTTTGACCGCTCGGGAACCTCACCATTTTTTACACTTACATCAGTGCTATTCTTTACTTCACACTACCAAACTTCTAAGATGGTGCCGGCACACGGATTCGAACTGTGGACCTACTGATTACAAGTCAGTTGCTCTACCAACTGAGCTATGCCGGCGTTTCTTAGTGTTTCGTACGTTTCGTATCGGAACGGTGTGCAGTTTAGCAAAACTCAGAATCCTTGCAAGTGTTTTTTTCAAAAAAAACGTCAAAAACTCATAAAATCAAACCATTTGATGATAATTCAACCGCTTTGATCACTGCGCGAGCTTTTATTTGGGTTTCATTCCACTCAGATTCAGGATTTGAGTCGGCAACTAGCCCTGCTCCGGCCTGCACATAGACCTTATTTTCGCGAATGACACAGGTACGAATCGCAATCGACATGTCCATTTCGCCATGCCAGCCTAAATAACCAACAGCACCACCAAAAATTCCACGTTTTACCGGCTCAACTTCGTCAATAATTTCCATGGCACGGATTTTTGGCGCACCTGAAAGTGTACCAGCAGGGAAAGTTGCTTTAAAAACATCCAGAGCATCGACATCATCACGCACTTCACCCTGCACATTGGAGACAATATGCATCACATGCGAATAACGTTCGATCACCATTTGATCAGTCACCTGCACTTTGCCAATTTTTGCGATACGCCCTACATCATTACGTCCCAAGTCAATCAGCATGACATGTTCAGCAATTTCTTTTTCATCAGACAATAAGTCTTGCTCAAGCGCCAGATCTTCTTCTTTGGTTTTGCCGCGTGGACGGGTCCCCGCTAATGGACGAACTGTGGCAATTCCATTTTCCAGACGGGACAGAATTTCCGGTGAAGAACCGACAATATGGAATGGCGTGTTGTTTTCCAAGGTCTGCCCTTGCACCAGGAACAAATACGGTGATGGATTGAGATGACGCAGCGCACGATACACTTGTAGCGGATCACCATCGAAATCAGAGACCATCCGGTGCCCCGGCACCACCTGCATTACATCACCGGCACGAATATACTCTTTGACCTTTTCGACCGAAGCAATGAAGTTGTCATGTCCGGTGAGGGACTCAAAATATGGCGGCGTATGTTTTTCAGCTTTAAGGCTGATGGGCGTGGCCAGAATATTTTCCAATTCATTTAATTGTTCATGTGCTTTTTCATAAGAACCCGGAGCAGTGGCATCAGCATGTACGATCAGGAACAAGGTGTCTTTTAAATTATCAAACACGATGACGGTTTTAGACAGCATCAGCCAGATATCGGGTAAACCAACCGGATCTGCTTCAGGCACATTTTTTAACTTCGGCTCGATATAACGCACAGCGTCGTAACCAAAGTAACCAACTAATCCACCAGTAAAACTCGGCAAGTCCGGCAATTCTACCTGGGTAGGCACCTTAAATTGCGCCTGAAAATCACGGATATATTGAAATGGATCAGCACAGTGCTGTTTTTCAATTGAAGCATCTGCATGCTGTACCGTCAGTTCGCCTGCATTGCAGGAAAATACAGTAGATTCACCTAGTCCAATAATCGAATAGCGTGCCCAGTTCTCTCCGCCTTCTACGGATTCAAATAAATAAGCCTGCTGATGCTGTTTAAGGCGTGCAAAAATAGAAAGTGGTGTATCGGTATCTGCCAGACGCTGACGATAAACAGGAATGAGATTATAGCCTTGTGCAGCAAGTTGCTGGAATTGTGCTTGAGTGGTCATGCGGTTTTTCTCTTTAAATTAGGGTTACTCAGTATGTAAATAGAATTGAACTGAGCGACGCCATCGAAAAACCTTACAACTATTCATTTTCTTTCCTTAGTACACGTATTAGGCAAGTAATTCTCTAAGATCATCCACAATCTGCTGCGGCTGACAATCTGCAATATTTTCACCATGATTATAGCCATAGCTGACCACAACACAATCAATCCCGGCGCGGCGTGCGGCTTCAACATCATTGGAAGAATCGCCAATGAGCAAGACCTGTTCTTTGCTCACCTTATAATGTTCGACACAGTGCAACAACTGGCGTGGGTGCGGCTTACGTTCAGTAAAACGGTCGCCACCAATGGTATCGGCAAAATAATGAGCCATATCCAAGGTATCTAAAATGCTGCGGGCAGGAAGTTCAGGCTTATTGGTCACACAAATCAGGGTTTTACCTTGGGCTTTAGCCCAGTCCAGAAATTTCAGGATTCCCGGAAAAGGAACGGTATCGACGCAGGGATCGACATTATAGATATCCAGAAAAGTCGTTAAGAGTTCCTGATGCTGTGCCGGTGTGACTTCACCCACCAGATGCTGGAGTACACTTTCACAGAATATCGACGTGCCCTTACCTACCCAGGTCCGTACCTGCTCTTCAGTCACCAGAGGCAATTGCAGCACATTCAGGCTCATATTCATGGCGCGATACAGATCATGTGCTGAATCCACCAAGGTACCATCCAGATCAAACAAGATCAGTTCGCGCTTTTCTAATTGTGCAATAGACATCCCGACCCTCTTTTATAATGTGCGCAGCCACAAAAAAGGCATGCGCTATGCATGCCTTGATTGTAACCAATCATCAGCTTATTTGAACAACAACCAAGCCATAATTGCCAAAATAATCAGCACAATCACTGAAATCAAACCTACAGATACATTTTTCTGGGTTTCTTTTTCCTGTTCTACACGTGATACAGGCTGCTCAACCGGAATTGGGGTAGGCTCTGGTTTTACCGCATTAATGTCCACGCCTTCCGGAATAGGTGCCGGTTTTGGAATACCGACATTGGTTGGCATGCCATCACGGGTTAATTGTACCGTAGCATCACGATGTTTCAGTTCCGGCATTCCCTGATCATTCATTTGCTGTGCAGGTGTAGGCTCAGCGACTTCGACCTGTTCCACGACTTTTTCTGCCGTTGCTTCAATTTCTGCTGGAACCTCTACTGCAGCCGCAGGCGCCATTACTGAAAATTTCAAGCTGGCAAACTGAACAATGTCATCCTGCTTTAATAAGGTTTCTTGCGCAATCTGCACATCATTGACGAAAGTGCCATTCGATGAACCCAAATCCTGCACCCAGAGCGCATCATCCTTTAGTAAAAATGCCGCATGTTTACGGGAGATTTCCGCAGCCTGTAACACGATATCTGCCGCCTGATGACGCCCCACCAGCATGTCACGGTCAATGCTAATTTCCTGTCCTGTTAAGTCGCCTGTAATCGCGTGTATTTTCCAAGTCATGAAAGTTACTTCTCTGTTCTCTTTGACATTATCATAACATGCTGTCTGCAAATGCGAATGACTTAGCTTTTGGGTCTAAGTGTGGTTGTTGTAACGGTATTTTTACTTTTTTCTACCTGTTGGACGGGTTCTACCACTTGTCGCTGAATCACTGGTTCTATCGCTACCGGCGTAACAACTACATTGGCTGGCTGCGCCTGAACGGGTGCGGTCGGCACAGTTTGATAAGTCGAGTTTTGCAATGGCGTTCTGGATACTGGAATTCGCTGTTGATACACATCTTCAACACTTTCTGGCAGCTTGGCAAAGTTCCCGTCCGAATCGAGTGCGAGTTGCAGACTATATAGCTGACTATAGCGTTGTTGGGTCAGTTTACGCACTGCATTTTTATCCCCCACAATAGTTGGATGGATAAAGATCAATAAGTTACGCTTCTGATTGGACTTACCTTCTGAACGGAATAAACGTCCCAAGCCTGGAATCGCACCCAGACCAGGTACAGCCTGACGCCCATAACTGGTGTTATCTGAGATCAAACCACCAAGGACAATGGTTTGTCCATGTTCGGCCAGAATTGAGGTTTTGATCGCTCGCTTGCTGGTGACCAGATCCTGTGCCTGCCCTTTACTGGCCTTGACATCAGAAACTTCCTGTTCCACTTCCAGGCGTACCGTACCATCTTCGCCAATATGCGGGACCACCTTTAAAGTGACCCCGACATCCTTGCGTTCAATGGTGGTATAGGGATTAGCAACTCCAGCAGCACCTGTAGACACTGAGCCTGTCACAAAAGGTACGTTTTCACCCACCACAATATAAGCTTCTTCATTATCCATGGTCACAATCGACGGCGTAGACAACAGGTTGGATTTAGTGGTTTCTTTGAGTGCCTGAATCATCGCACCATACAGACGACGGGAACCATCACTGCCTTCACGATAATCACCGAGTACCAGTGAACTGCCCGCGCCCACGGCACTTGCAGCACCTGCACCACCACCGGTGAGATAACCGGCCGCAATATTTTTCAGACTAGTCCCAAAATTATCGAAGTTCACCAGCCCAATCCCACTGCTGATATCACCCAAGGCCCATTGCACACCGAGTTGATCCGCATCGGTTCCTTCCACTTCAATAATCGCGGCTTCGATCAGCACCTGTTGACGACGGATATCCAGCTGGTCAATTGCCGATTCAATTTCCCGCATCAGTTGTGGATCTGCTTTCACCACCAGAGAATTTTGTGTGGTATCGGCAATAATACTGACGCCATTGCTATTAAAGCTGGTAATTCCGCCCTGCTCATTATTCATGCCGCTATTCAGCTGAATGCCTGAAGAGGTGTTGCTACTTGAACCTGTGCTGGTATTGTTGTTATTTAAATTGCTACTAGAACTGAGCGAAGACGAGTTCGAGGATGTACTACTCGAATTTGAATTACTGTTCACCACCTGCCCGCTTACCAAACCCTGCAAGATTTCCGCAAGATTTTTAGCGCTGGCATATTTCAGACGAAAAACTTTTAATCCACCCAAACGATCCGCAGCCGGTACATCCAAGGTTTCGATTACTTGACGCACCCGTTTGCGCGTCGTGGGATCACCTTTGATGATAATCCGGTTAGTACGGGTATCTGCAATCACCCGCACCCGCGAACCGCGAACGTCTTTAGCACCGCCGGTGGCAGTCATGGACTCGATCAGTCCAATCATTTCTTCGGCCTGACTGGATTGTAAGCTTACCGCTTCAATATCATTTTGACCGGTACCATCCAGATTGCGAATAATGGTTTCCAACTGGTAAATATTACTGGCACGATCCGACACAATTAAAGCATTTGTACCCGGCACCGCCGCTAGATGCGCAAACTGCGGCATCAAGGGACGTAATGCAGGAATTAGATCATTCGGATTGGTATTTTCCAACCATAACACCCGGGTCACAATCTGGTCACCACTGGCGCGGCTTCTGGCATCATAGGGAATGCCTGAGCTTTTGACATTGCTGTCCGGAACCAGCTTGATGGTATTCCCCGAAGGAATTGCCACCACACCGTTGACATTCAGTACGCCTAAAAACAGGTCATAGACTTCATTTTTATTCAGGGCTTTATTGGAAATGACTGTTACGTTGCCACGTACCCGCGGATCGACTGCAAAGTTTTTGCCGGTAATATCGGCCACTTCATTAATGAATGCAGTTAAGTCAGCATCTCGAAGGTTAATTTTCCAGGTTTGTGCATAACTCGCCGTACTGACCATGGCCATTAACGGTGCGGCCACACAGAATGCCCATGCTGATCGATTATTATTAAATAAAGCCATAAACTTTCGTGTTTCCTAACCCTATGCGTGATGACACATCACTTCAAATCTTGTTGTATGGTCATCACCTGATCACCACGTTTTATTTCGAGTTTGACCTGACCTTCACGCCGGGCCTGTTCCAGTAATTGTGCTTCGGTCTGTCCCTGGCTCAGCGTCTGGCCATTTAAAGACAAAATCCGGTCGCCCGGTCTTAAACCCAGGCGATTACGCAATGCAGCCGGCGTCCGTGAAGTTACTTCATAACTACCATCTGCTGCACTAACCCCCATATTCTGTAAATACTGGTCCTTGTTTTCCTGCATCTGCTGGATGGCCCGACCAATTTCATTCTGTGGCGAAGGCTGCTCAGGCATACCACTATTAGAAGGCATAGCAGGCATTGAACTTGAAGATGCTGATGTTTCCGGCACAATCGGTTGATTCAAGCCATTTTCCAGACCTTTAAATAAGACTTCCTGAGTAGCACCTGTGGATCGACGCAGAATAACCCGATCCCAATACACCTCAGCCAACTTAAAACCGCTATTGGCCAGCATTTCCCCGACACGGTAACGATCGACCTGATCATTAATTTTCAGTACCGCAGAAGAGTTATAACTTGGACTGGCAACCACCACCCCTTGTAAAATGATATTGGTAGTTTCAATAGCACCCACAGACTGCCCAACTTCCTGAAACAGTGAAAATGCACCGATATTCGGAATTTGCGGCTGTTGCGAACCCAATTCAACCCGATCCAGCTGCATGGCTTGGGGTGGAGCAATCAGTAACCAGAACAAAGCCGCCAGCTTCCAGCATAGATACAGGATGAGCAGTAACAAAACCATAGGTGCAGCACGATTGAGCTGTTTCAGTTCAATATTTTTTAAATCATTCAGAGAAACTGTCATCAATTCAAGCCTCCCATTAAGGGTTGGCGGGTACTGATCACATAGGTATCTAATCCGGCTTTACCTTCATAAGAAGGTGCATTCATTAAAAAGCGCTGGGTGAGCTGGATATCCAGCATCAGACTCGGATCAAGCTTGATATTCAGCATGCGTTGATCGCGACTATCTCGAACATCAACTAACAGCTGTCCACTTTCATCTGCGAGTTGTCCAGTCATGGCGGGTACATTCATGCGTTCCTGACGCTGAGCAAATGTATAAATCAGCTCACCACCCGCCCATTGCATTTGCCCAGCCACCTGACTGAAACCCTGATCTTTTTTATATTTAAAATCCAGATCTTTAAACTGAATCGCAGTACTCGGCCATTGCCAGTCTGCAACTTTTTTTAAGGTTTCAGGCGCGACCTGCCCTTCAAGATTTTTGACATTCAAAGATTTATTCAGACCATAAGCCATGATCCCGGAAAGCTGGGTATTGCCACTATGTAAATCCACATGTGCCCCAACTCGCAGCAACAGCAAATCCAGCGGCCGTACTTTCCAGTTCAGACTGCCCCGAAGATTGCCTTTTTTCCAGTCCGCACTTCCCTGCCAGATATTTCCGTTTACATTATGCAAAGTCTGGTTATTTTTATAAAATTTTGAAATTAACCAGGCCGCTGGCACTTGTAATACGACAAAAATAAAAAATGCAACAAGAGCAAGGATCAACCATCTTAAAGTTTTCGGTTTACTGCTCATCCCCACCACGACCAATCGCTCAAGTCCAAATCCCCATTTATAATTTTCCCCTTATACCCACACATTATGCACACTTTTCTGCCAACGCCAATTCATAGATATAAAAAAACCAAGCAGGTATGCTTGGTTTAATGATCATAGACTGTCTGTATGACAGCCTAATGACTAGATCAAATGGCAGCTTAGATCAGGAAATCGTCCAGCTTTGCGCCTTTTTCCAATTCAGCCACCAACCAGCGCGGCTGTTTACCACGGCCAGTCCAGGTATCGTCCGGATTGCTTTTGCTACGGTAACGCGGTTCAACCGACTTACGTGACGATTTCTTACGTTTAGACGCACCAAATTCAAGTAACTGTTCAACTGTCATACCAACTTTCTCAGCAACTGCCAAAATTTGCTGATAAGCATCTTCAATCTCTTGATCTTTTTTTGAAGCAATCAGCGATTCTGCTTCTGCTTGTAAACGTTTTAACTCTTCTACTGATAAATGCGTAATATCTGGCATAATGCTCTCCGAAAAATAATATTATTCGTTTTGTTAAATAATAGCCCCATCATATTTATATTAAATAAAACATTCAATATAAAAACTTAAAGCAATAACAATAAAGTTTAAAAAAAATTACAAAATAAAATGCTTCATTCATTTTTAAATTTCATGTTGAACACTTAATTCAAGCGCTTTGATTTTTTCGCGAATATGTTCCGGAATTTCTGTTTTCTGCATGGTCTTTTTATCGACACAGACAATCACTGCTTCTGAAGTAGCCACAATACTTTGCTGTTTTTCACTCCATAATAGATATTGCATTCTAACTGCACTATTTCAAATTTCTTCAATACGTGCTGCCACTTTTAAATGATCAGGAAAAACCACAGGTTTTAAATAACGGCACTGATTTGAAGACACTACCGTAAATACCGGTTCATTATGTATATCTAATATCCCTAGATAAGCCAGACGCGCACTTTCGACATAACGGTAATACATGGCATTATTGACATGTCCAAAGGCATCCATATCACCCCATGCGACTGTTTGTTCATAAATAACTGGATATTGTTTTAATTCTGACATTATTATTCTCAAGTCTTAATTTCTATAAAGTTTACATTCGATTCAAATACTGCATTTAACTGCTGTAGCAAGTCCTCCCGATCTTGTAAGGCAGCTTTAATTCTTAAATAACTCATACGAATATCATCCGGATACAAGTCAAGTAGTTGCTGGGCTTGATCTGTATAGCCTGTGGCTTGCAACACATGCCATTTCGCAAAGCTTAAAACCGGTAATGCCGGATACTTGGTTTCCCAGTGCGAAATCTGTTGTGCAATCGCATCATAATCCGGGTTTTGACGCAATAACTGTTGTTGGAACCACAAATAAAATACATCCTGATTAAATTGCTGTTCCATTAAATGAATCGCAAGCACTTCATGCTCGGCACTCATTTCTGGCATTCTAAATAATAATTTCAACCATAATAATTTGACCGAATAGTCACGATCAAATATTTGCGGTTTTAAATCTAAATAACGTTGCTGTAAATAAAATAAATCGTCCTGTGTGGCTTGGTCATAGGCTAATAATAATTGTTCAAGCCATGTTTTTTTTACTTCTTGGTCTAAATGCCCATATTGGGTCGAACGTAAATATAACCAGGGAAACTGCATGGCAAATACCCCCCATAATGCAACAAGGCGCTGCTCATAGGCTGTTTTAACCTGCATTAACCAAGGTGATAATTCATGCTGATTTAAAAACTCCAAATGGGTAAGTGCTTGTTCACCTTGCTGTTGTGATAAATAAATTTCAATCCGTTGCAATTCTGCCAATTCAAATGCCATGGGATTGGATTGGTTTAAAGCAGTTAATGCATGGGTATATTGCTGTTGTCCCCAAGATAAACGTGCATCAATAATATGCTTGAGTAAACCCGACTTGGTGAAAGACTGCTGAATAAAATCCCGCTGATCCTGAGCAGCGTTTAATAACCAGATGACTGCCAATTGTTCATAAGGGTGCAAGCGGGAAAAACTAAAGACTGTTTCAGTTTTACGCTGTTCACGGCTGCGATACTGCTTGATCGCATACCAGATGCAATGCATCAAAAAACTTACACTGACCAAGGATGCGGCCAAAAACCAGAGGGTGGTTTGTAACTGCCACTCGCGCCAATACAGATAGACATAGCCAGCCCCATGTCCATAACTCAGGATACTCAGCACCGCAATGCCAAGTAAGCAGACAAATAAATAGGCCAGCAGAATCTGTTTCATAAGCAATTAGCCCACTAGGGTGCGTGTGTTTAATAATGGAATCGGAGTAATCGGGGTGGCCTTGATTTGATTCAATTGCTGAATCCATTTTTGGCTCTGTGCATCCGGCAATTGCTCCAAGACTTCAATCACGGCATTCAGTGCTTGCTGAAAAGCGACGGATTGGTCTTTTTGCAAGGTATTTTGTGCGATGAGCAAGCGCAACTGGGCCTCTTTCAGTACCAGATGCCGTTGCATCAAGACTGTGCTTGGCTGATCTGCGGATTCAATCTGAATCCAGCGCTGCCAGAAAGAGCGTTGAGTTTCTGGACGCTGACGATGTGGTGTCTGAATTTCTTTTTCAATTTCAGCATCCATCTGCACCAAGAGTTCTTTTACTTTATTTTGCTGCACTAATCGACTATTCACGAATTTTTTCAGCATGTCCTGATCTTTCGCAATCACTTGCTGCAAACTGCTGACCAAGGCAGGCGCTAAAATATAATCATCCAGCTCATTAGATAACTGAGTTAATTTCTCAATCGCAGTGGCGTATTGTTGCTGTTGCAGTGCAAATTCGATCAGATCCAGATGTTGCTGTACTAAGGCAATATCATTCTGTGTTTCATTAGCTACCGCTTCACTTACTGGCGCTTTTGCTGAAGTAGCCCTAGCACTTTCCTGCTGAGCAGAAATCTGGCGTTTTAAAGCCACGAACTGATCATTGAGATTGGCATTTTGCTGCTGTAACTGATTGATGCTTTGATTGAATTCAGTCTGTGCTGTATTCAGAACATGAAAGTCATAGCTAAGCTTGATGAGCCACGCCATACTCAAGATGAACACTACAATGAATAGTTTCTTCATGCGTTCCCTAATATCAGCCTCATTTTCTGCAAGATCGTATTTGCCTCTAAATCATCGACTTGTACGAATTGAAAACTTGCCTGATGCTGCTGTTGATATTCCCCAAGAATAGTGGCCAAACGTGGCCCCAAAACCAAATAACAGGCTTGCTGTATGAACTCTGCACTATCCTGCATAATTGCCAGCCAGTTTAACCAGCTTGCCTCACTAGTGATCAGAACTGCAAAACGCTGCTGCCTCTTAAGCAGCGACAAGTTCTCTGCCAAAATCGTTGCCGTCGTTTCAGGACATTGCCGCCGGTACAAAATAAAGTTTAAAACTTTAATATTGCTGGCACGTAAATGATCCATCATAAATTGACGACCACCTTCTCCGCGCCAGAAAGCCACACATGAACCAGAAGCCAATTGCTTCAACACAGGCAATTGCAGCATGCCTTCCGAAGTTTCGACCTCAGGCACATGACTATGAATGCCATAGCTCGCCAGTGCCTGTTCAGTGGCTTTTCCCACTGACACCCAATGCACCTGCGCCAAGGCCGAGAGCTTAATACCCGCCTGTTGTAAATATTGCATGCCAATCTGAGCGGCCGTCGGACTGACCACCACAATAATCTGTGCTTGCTCCAGCTGCTGATACAAACTCGACAGCTCATCGGAATAAGGCATGGCATGCAGTTCGAGCAAGGGCAATTGCAGAACAGACACCTGTGCTGCCTGTAACTGTTGAGTCAAGCCTGCAGCACGATCACTGGGGCGAGTATTAATCAATAACATCAGTGTGAATAGAGTGCTTTCAGCAACTCGCCAGCACCTTGATCAAGCAAGTCTTTTGCCAGCTTCACACCCAATTGCTCTGCATCTGCCATTTTTCCAGTGTGCTGTGCCCGGAGCAAAACCGTTCCATCGACACTGCCTACACGGCCTTCGATTGAAATCACACCCTCTTTGAGCGTGGCATAACCGGCAATCGGTACCTGACATCCGCCTTCTAAATAGGCATTAAAAGCACGTTCAGCACGTACGCATGCATTTGTATCTGCATGCAGGAGTGGCTGAATCAAGTCCAGCACCATCTGATCATGAGTACGGCATTCCAAACCTAGCGCACCTTGACCCACGGCCGGTAGACTGACTTCAGGCGTTAGCGTATGACGAATACGTTCTGCCAGACCCAAGCGTTTTAAACCGGCACTGGCCAGAATAATCGCATCATAATGGCCTGCATCCAGTTTGGACAAGCGCGTGCCGACATTACCGCGTAAATCGATAATATCCAGATCTGGACGCTGTTTTAAAATCTGAGTTTTACGGCGCAAGCTTGAGGTTCCGACTTTGGCGCCTTGTGGTAATTCTTCAAAACTAGTGTAGGTATTCGACACAAAAGCATCTAAGGGATCTTCACGTTCACAGATCACCGCCAGACTCAGACCTTTGGGCAAGGCCATCGGAACATCTTTCATGGAATGCACGGCCAGATCCGCACGACTATCCAGTAAAGCGGCTTCTAATTCTTTTACAAACAGTCCTTTTCCACCAATTTTAGCCAGTGGTGTATCTAGAATTTTATCGCCCTGTGTAACAAAAGTGACTAACTCGACCTGCAAACCAGCGTGCAAATCTTGTAGGCGCGCACGGATATGTTCCGCTTGCCAAAGCGCAAGTGGACTTTGTCGAGTTGCAATTTTTAGGGTCTTCATAAATTTCAATAACAGTAAATGAGAACAATAGTCTAAACTTAACCTGCTCACTTGAAAATGCAAGTGAATTTATACAAGTTTCAACTGAATGCTCTCATTCATCCCCTGCTAAAGCTTTTGAATTCGATCTCGTAAAAATGGTAAATGTCGCCGACTGACCGCCAAACGGTCGTCCAGCTCACGACAACGTACCTGATACTGACCAGAACTCACCACTTCCAGACCGTCCAGATAATGCACCGAGATCAAGGCATTACGATGAATCCGGATAAACTGGTTCCCAAACTCCTGCTCTAACTCCTTTAAGGTTTCATCAATCAATACACTGCCGTTTTTATGACGCACAGTGACATATTTCTGATCCGCCAGAAAATAATAGATATTTTCAACTGGCACCAATTCGACACCACGATAGGTCTTTGCCGCAATCTGCTGGCGGCTGATATTGATTTCGTCCATATTTTCTTTTTGTTTTAGTTGGCTCATTTGAGCTTGGGTAAGTTTAGTTAAGTGCTCTAAAACCTGTGCCAATTCCTGTTGCATCACCGGTTTAAGCAAATAGCCTTCGGCATTTGATTTAAATGCATCCAGCGCATGTTGGTCATAGGCCGTACAAAAGACAATCGCCGGCATTGGATCCAGTTGACGCAAATGTTGCGCACAAGCCAGTCCGTTCATTTCAGGCATTTGAATATCTAATAGGATGACATCGGGTTCGTATTGGTGAGCCAGATCAATCGCTTGACGGCCATGGCTTGCTGTCGCCACCACATCATGCCCCAGTTGAGAGACCAAACGTGATAAACGCTTGACGGCTAAAGGCTCATCATCACAAATCAGGATGTCCATTTCTCCTCCTTACCCAGTTAACATCATCAGATGAATGATAAAGCTAACTGCGATTTCTTTGATTTATTTTTATTTATATTGATATCGCACTACCGTCGTAAACATCCCTTCGCCGGCAAAGGTTTGAAAAGTCACACTGGGTCCATAATAAGCTTGCAGACGCTGTCTGACATTTTCTATTGCAATACCATGTCCCTTTTTTAAAGTTTTATTATCCTGTGCATAAGGGTTCGTTATGATGATATTAATTTGATTTTGCAATATTTCAACCAATATGCTTATGGTACTCTTTGTAAGAATTTTTTCAACTCCATGGAAAATACTATTTTCTAACAAGGGTTGTAAAGTTAATAATGGAATTTGAACTTGTGAGTATAAGTCTTTGTTTTCTAACTTCCATTCAACCTGCAAACGCTCACCTAGACGGATCTGCTCAATCTCCAGATAACGCTGGCACAGATCAATTTCCTCCTGCAGGCTGACCAGTTTTAATTCCTGAAAACTGGCACGAAATAACCGTGACAAATTCAGCAGCATGTGCTCGGCTTTATCTGGATCAATACTGATCAGGCTGATCACACTGTTCATACTATTAAACAGAAAATGCGGTTGAATCCGCGCCTGCATGGCCTGAATTCTAGCATTCAGCTCGCTATGTTGCTGCTGCTCCCATTGCTCACGCAAGTAAAGATAACGAAAACAGAAAGTTCCCAGCAAAATCCCCAGACTTAAATGGAATCCAACCTGATCTAGCGCAATCGCCAGGTTTAAATCCTGAAAATTAAAATTCTGCCCGAAATGTATCAAAATATTCAGGTTCACTGTGGTCAGCAGTACAATTGCCTGTAACAGCAGAAATCCGGAAATTAACGCCAGTTTAATGCCCATACGCTGAAAGGCCTGATGGAACAGCTCGACCAATGCTGCAAAACATAACAGTACCCAGTTGATATACAGCATATATTGCAGCAGGCGCATCCCATTTAAAGCCTGCCAGGATTGTGCTTCTGCAAGCGCTAGAATCATGGCCAGAATATTGCCGCCAGCAAACAGTTCCAGCAAATAGCGTGAATTGCCGATCTGGCTAAAAAAATAGGAATTTTGCGTTTGTTCGTTCATCGATGCGAAAGATTGAGCAGATGTGACTTCGGCAATGGGCTTTGAATTTGTTATACTCTTTTTCGTTCTACTGCTTTTAATCTGATTGAGCCGACATGACCACATCTTCTAATTCCTCTAATCCATCACACGCCCAGACTTCGGGTATGTGGGGCGGTCGTTTCTCTGAAGCGACTGATGCTTTTGTTGCTGAATTTACAGCATCTGTTCAATTTGACCAACGTTTTTATAAACAAGATATTGCAGGCTCGATTGCCCATGCAACCATGCTGGCAAAAGTGGGCGTACTGACCGCGCAAGAACGCGATGACATTATTGAAGGTCTGACAGCGATTCAAGCCGATATTGAAGCAGGCAACTTTGAATGGCGCATTGATTTAGAAGATGTCCACATGAACATTGAGTCACGCCTGACTCAACGTATCGGCATTACCGGCAAGAAACTGCATACCGGTCGTAGCCGTAATGACCAGGTGGCTACAGATATCCGTCTTTATGTACGCGATGAAATCGATAGCATCCTGGAATTACTGAAAAAATTACAAAAAGGTATTTTAAGCTTAGCGGCTAAAAACACCGACACCATCATGCCGGGCTTTACCCACTTGCAAACCGCTCAGCCAGTGACTTTTGGTCACCATTTGATGGCTTGGTTTGAAATGCTGGTACGTGATTCAGAGCGTCTGATTGATTGCCGTAAGCGTGTCAACCGTATGCCGCTTGGTTCTGCTGCACTTGCAGGTACTACTTATCCAATCGACCGTGCTTATACTGCTGAACTGCTAGGTTTTGAAGCTGTTGCTGAAAACTCGCTGGATGCAGTATCGGATCGTGACTTTGCGATTGAATTTAATGCCGCTGCATCTTTAATTATGATGCATTTATCACGTATGTCTGAAGAACTGATTCTATGGACATCTGCACAGTTCAAATTCGTGAATATTCCAGATCGCTTCTGTACTGGCTCTTCAATCATGCCGCAGAAGAAAAATCCGGATGTGCCTGAACTGGTACGTGGTAAAACCGGCCGTGTCTATGGCGATTTGATGAGCCTGCTGACTTTAATGAAAGGCCAGCCTCTAGCCTATAACAAAGACAATCAGGAAGATAAAGAGCCATTGTTCGATGCGATCGATACAGTTCGTGGTTCACTCATGGCATTTGCTGACATGATTCCTGCACTGGTTCCAAACATTGCTGAAATGCGCGAAGCAGCGCTGCGTGGTTTCTCAACTGCGACTGACCTAGCTGATTACCTGGTGAAAAACGGCGTTGCATTCCGTGATGCGCACGAGATTGTAGGTAAAGCGGTTGCACTCGGTGTACAAGAATCTAAAGACCTGTCTGAATTGACACTCGAACAACTGCAACAGTTCTCTGACCTGATTCAAGCAGACGTATTTGAAAAAGCCCTAACTCTTGAAGCTTCGGTGAATGCCCGTAATCACATTGGTGGCACCGCGCCTGCTCAAGTGAAAGCAGCCATTGAGCGTGCACATGCGCGTTTGGAACAACTTTACGCATAATTTTGGAGTATGGATATGTCTCGACAAGTTTTTTGCCGTAAGTATCAGGCGGACATGGAAGGTTTAGACTTTGCTCCATTCCCGGGGCCAAAGGGTCAGGAATTGTTTGACACCGTGTCTAAGCAGGCTTGGCAAGAATGGCTAAAACACCAGACTACGCTAATTAATGAAAAGCGTTTGAACGTGTTTGAAGCAGATGCGAAAAAGTTTCTTGAAGAACAGCGTGAAAAGTTCTTTAACAATGATGCATCCCTAGAAAAAGCCGAAGGGCTGAAGCCTGAGTAAAAAAGAAAGCACTGCTTTTCTTTTTTACGTAAGACAAGGACGAAGTCCGCGTAGACTTTAATCTAAAAGAATCTCCAACTTTGGAGATTCTTTTTTATGTGTTGTTCTAAACATTACTCAAGACCAGCTAAGCACGTAGTTTTGAATGTAAAGAGCTCCCCATACAGAAGCTTTTCACATTAAAGCTCTGCTTTTCTTTTGTTACACGAGACAAAGATGAAGTCCGCGTAGGCATAAATCTATCCCCTATCTCAGGGGATTTTTTGACTAAATCTAGCAAATCTTACTAACCAATATTTAGGGCACAAAAAACAGATTTTCACTTATCCTATTTCGTCTATCGAGTCAGTCACTATCCTGCTGAAAAACATTTAGATTTGTATCAAAATAATGGATTGTAAAAGCAATATACAGAGTATTCACAAAACACAACATTCTGCTACAAGAAGCCACATGATTAAAAAAAACTGTCTCTCTATAATGAGCCCTAAGAAGATGAGATATCTTTGAATAACTATAATAATAAGCAACAAATACCCCGATTTCATCCCAGTTCTTCCCCCAAAGACTGGGTATTTTTTTGCCTGCAATTTGCCGATTGGCTTGATAATTTAAGCGCATAAAAAAAGCCCCCTTTCAAGGAGCTTCTCTTTTCATTTCGATTAAGGCTGTTTCAGATATGGCCAAGCCGCTTTCAGATAAATGAACATCGACCATAAAGTGAGTACCACTGCGGTGTATAGCAAGGCATACGCCAGCATTTCTAGCGGTGGCCAGTTCAGCAGGAATACGGTGATAGCGATCATCTGAAAAGCGGTTTTGTATTTACCCACTGTTGAAACCGCAACATTGGTCCGCGCACCGAGTTCTGCCATCCATTCACGCAGGGCTGAAACGGTAATTTCACGCGAAATAATTACAATCGCAGCAAAAGCCATCGACATGGAAGGCTGCCATTGCACCAATACAATCAGTGCAGCTGCGACCATCAATTTATCTGCAACCGGATCGAGAAACCGCCCAAAAGCGGAAGTCTGGTTTAATGTACGTGCCAGATAGCCATCAAACCAGTCCGTTACCGCAGCCACCACAAAAATCGTGGTCAAAATAATATGCCGCGTCATGTCGGGGTTATGGGCATCAAAGCCCATTGCAGGTGGCCAGTAAGCCACCAATAAAAATACCGGAATAAGAGCGATACGCGCCAAGGTCAAGATATTTGGAATATTCAGGATACGACCTGTAGTCATAGACACCGCCAATTGTTCCCCTCATGTACGATGAAAATGCACACTTTTTTAGAGGTTTGATCCATCATTAATAGGCTTCACTTTATACGAATTGACTTGCAGTGTCACTAGGCAAACACCGTCACTGTTTGTCTTGCCATCGCAATCAGGCGATTTTCGGCATCCCAGAGATAGGCATGCTCCGTCGCATAACCATCCGCAGCATAGTCGGTAAATACTTTATATTTAAACCAATCATGCAATTGATGTTGAACCGGATGCACATAGGTCACTGTCCAGGTCAGACTACTCGCAGGCGCCATGTTTTTAAACATCGGCAACACCCCAGGTGGCCAGATATCAAAAATAGCCATCAGGTCTGCGACCAGAAATTCACGGTTGTGATGCTTTTCAGGATGAAACCGGCACCAGCCACCAAAGTCCGGACGAGGACTGGCACTACAAGGTAGATTGACATCCGCCCAGGCTACTTCGAAATGGTCATAACAGTCTGGCATACCATAGCCAACAGGAATCTGAAACAGCTGCTCTGGCGCAGCATAGTCGGGTGCCTGAACTTGTTGCTGTACCTGAATCTCTGAATCACGGGAAATACCAAAACTGGCAATCAGAATACTTTGCACCGCGTCGTCCTGCCATAAGCGCACTTCAATCGTGGTCACTGACTTGCCTTGCCGCAGGATTTCAGCCGTCAACCGTACTTTGGCTTGCTGAATCGGGCCAACAAAGGTCACACTGCAACTGAGTAAATGCTTGGCCGGATCATTGATGTGAGTGACGGCTTTCTGCATCATCATCGCGGCAGCCAGACCGCCATACAGGGTACGCCCCTGTAGCCATCCCTGTGGAAACTCTACCCATTCCTGTTCGGCAATTTGTGTATAAAGTGCATGCAAAGACATGTTGATCCCTCAGTAAGTCTTGATGCTCAGTATATTCGGCAAAATTCATCAGGTTGTGAATGTCACGTGACCCATGCGTCAATGCGCATTTTTGCCCTTGCATTCGAACCCCAAGTTATTCATGCAGCACTTTATAAATCATCCGCGCCATGACTGAACCCAGTCCCGGCACCAGTTGCAGATCTCTTTCTGAGGCTTTCAGTACGCCCTGAATCCCGCCAAAATGGGTCAGCAAATCCCGACGGCGTTTTGGTCCGAGCCCCGGAATAACTTCCAGCACTGATGAACCTCGTTTCTTGTCACGTTTAGCACGATGCTTGGTAATCGCAAAGCGGTGTGCTTCATCACGTACCTGCTGAATCAGATGCAGCGCCTTATGATCCTCCGGTAATTGAATTTTACTGCCATCGGTAAAGTGCAGGGTTTCCAGACCGGGCTTACGTCCCTCACCTTTGGACACACCGACCATAAAGGCCTCTAAGCCTAGTTCCTGCATGACTTCCATCGCCATATGCAATTGCCCCTTGCCACCATCAATCAGCAGCAAGTCCGGTAACAGGGCTTTCTTATAACGACGGGTCAGCGCCTGACGCATGGCGGCATAGTCATCACCTGCCTGAATATCATGAATGGAAAACTGGCGATAGTCGCGCTTGCGCGCGCCCCCACTATCAAAGACCACACAGGAGGCCACGGTATCTTCACCCATAGTATGCGAAATATCGAAGCACTCAATCCGATCTACAGGACGGCCGACCACCTGCTCCAACTGATGAAAACGCTCATTTAATTCTATATGATTGGCCAGCTTGCCCTGAATCGCGTGCTGTACATTCATCTGCGCCAGTTCCAGCCATTCGGCGCGGGTTTCGCGGACTTTGGACTTGATCTGGATTTTCTTGCCAAAATGCTGCGACAGTGCCGCTTCCAGTTCTTTACGGTCAGCCACTTCCAGATTGACAATCAGTTCAGCCGGGATTTCATCGGCCACCTGAAAATAAAAATTGGCAATAAAATCGGCCAGCATCTGCCCTAGGTCATCACTAAGCATATCCGGGAAATAACTTTTTCCACCTAGCATTTTACCATTGCGCACATGCATGATCTGCACACAGGTCACCCCGGCCTGATAGGCAATCGACAGGATATCGGCTTCACCTTTGAGCTTATAGATCGCCTGCTGCGACTGTACGTCTCTTAACAACGCCATCCGGTCACGATAGAACACCGCTTTTTCAAATTCCAGCGCTTCAGCGGCCGCTTCCATTTTTGTGATCAGTTCCTGATTCAGCTCCTTGGTATCGCCCTGCAAAAAGCGGATCGAGTTATCGACATCTGCCTTATAGTCTTCCGGAGAAATAAATCCGACACAGGGCGCAGAGCAGCGTTTGATCTGGTATTGCAGACAAGGACGGGTCCGGTTGGCAAAAAAACTGTTTTCACAGGAACGCACATTGAACAGTTTTTGTAGCACCACCAAAGTATCCCGCGCCGTATAAGCACTTGGATAAGGTCCAAAAAACTTGCCCACCTGGTGCTTGCCCTTGCCACGCCCACTGGCTAAACGCGGATAGGGCTTATCTGCCGAAACAAAAATATAGACATAAGATTTGTCATCACGCAGCATGATGTTATACGGTGGATGATGCAGCTTGATCAGGTTCTGTTCCAGCAACAAGGCTTCAGTTTCAGAACGTACCACCAGGGTCTGGATATCATAAATCCGTGCCACCAAGGCCTGGGTTTTGGGATGATCCAGCGTTTTGACAAAATAGCTGGAGACCCGGTTTTTCAGGTTTTTGGCTTTACCCACATACAATAATTCACCGTCTTTGCCATACATCCGGTAGACCCCGGGCAGGCTGGTCATATTCGCCAGGATTTTTTCAATATGGGGGCGTGCGTTTTCGTTCACCTAAAGCCTATTTTTCACCTACAATCTGCAGATATATGTGATGATTGTTGCGTCATTTTCAAGCAAAAACACAAAATTTCCCTGAAGCTGCCACTTAATCTTAAAGTTCCTGTCGGGTTATCCCCCCAACCTATAATCCTCACGACATAAACTGATTGTTAAAAGCTATAAGTTTCAACCTTTAACTTTGTTATGCTCAAAAAGTCTAGTTTTGAGATGATTCGCATGACCCTGCAGCAATCGGGCATTCATATTGTTCAACCCTCCACCTCCACCCATCACCCGTCTGAACGTGCTCGCCTGATTGGTAAACCGCGTTTTCATTTCGAGCCGAGTAAGGTAATGCAACTGCTACGTGAACGGATTATTGGGCAGGATGCAGCCCTGAATGAAATTGAAAAAATGTTGCATGTGGTCAACGCAGATTTTTCCAGTCCGGATCGCCCTTTGTCGGTTACCTTGATGCTGGGCCCTACTGGCGTCGGTAAAACAGAAACCGTGCGTCTGATTGCCGATGCGATCTATGGCCGCCCGGATGCCTTTTGCCGGATTGATATGAATACTCTGGCACAGGAACATTATGCGGCGGCTTTGACCGGCGCACCGCCCGGTTATGTGGGATCAAAGGAAGGTCACAGCCTGTTTGATGAAACTGCGATTGCCGGCAGTCATACCCGTCCCAGCATCATGCTGTTTGATGAGCTGGAAAAAGCCAGTAACGAAGTGATTCGCGGCTTGATGAACGTGCTGGATACTGGCCGGCTGACCTTGACAGCGGGCACTAAAACTATCGATTTTCGCAACTGCATGATCTTTATGACCAGCAATGTCGGGGCACAGGCGGCGCAGCAATATCTGGAAAAACTCAGCTATCTGCCTGAGAAAATGCAGGCCCTGTGTCTGAAGCGCGTTCCCACCCAGCGCATCATTGAAAAAGTCATGCAGCGTAAATTCGACCCCGAGTTTCTGAACCGGATTGACCGCAGCCTAAATTATCAGGCGGTACAGCATGATGCGCTGCCACGTCTGGTCGAAATTGAACTGGATAAACTGAACAAGCGCTTGCAACATCAGCAACGCAGCGTGCATTTAAGCGCTTCAGCCAAAGCCTATTTCTATCAGGACCATGATATTCGTTATGGCGCCCGGCATTTGGGGCGCAAGATGCGTACCGAACTGGAGCCAATTCTGGCGCTGTATTTTTTAAACCAGCCTGAGCAATTCAGTCTGCATCTGGACTGTGTCGATGGACAGTTAGTAGTTCTGCCTGAGCAAGCAAAAGCTTAAATCATACAGACTCAATATCCGTTTTATTTAGCTGGAGTGCCTGCATAAAAGCGGTCTGATCTTTGGGTGAGACCAATATAAATTTCTGCACGCCCGCATCAGTATAGTCAATCCGCAGACGCTTTAAAGATAAGGCTGGCGCAATGATAGAGTGGTCTGTGGGCTGAATGGATTGGATTTCACTTAACGGAATCTTCCAGCTTAACCACAGGCTTTTTATGGTCAACACCCCATTGTCCATCACATAGCGCGTACTCCACAGCGGCCACCATAAAATGATAATAGTCAGGACATAAACCGCAGTGTGCAGCGGATATTGCTGCATAGTGCCTTTGGCCTGCATGGTCAGCAGTAGTTGCAGCAACAGGCCACTCATACAAATCACAAAAGCCAGCAGCCACCAGTCTTTTTTAGAACGAAATACGTGCATCGATATCCCCCATATCTTGGTGCATGATCATCATAAACAATTCCATAGCAGATGACAGGGATTCAACCCGGCAGGATGGAAATTATTTTAAATCACACATCGACAGGATCGTTCCCATTTTCGATCTCATCAGAAAAGTTCAGTAACTCAAATGATCTAATACACTGTTATTTGTGCTGATTAAATACTATCAGCAAAGACCTGAAAGCCCTGCGCTCAGCATACTTCGAGGCTAAAAATGGCAAGTTCAAGGATAGAAATTGACTGAATTGACAAAATTCCGCTAGAAATGCACCTTGAAAATCAGTCACCCTGCTCCATATCTATCAGGCTGATTGATAAAAAATAATGAATTGAAACAAAATCTTTGGTTCATCTTGTTTTAGAAAACTGAAAGGAAAAGTCATAGCGGTTCGAACCAATCCGGCAGAAATTGATGACCATTGCGTCACGGCTTGATACAACTTGTTATGTTCTTTTTGGATATAGTTATCGTAAGATTAGCGAAGTCAAAAAGTGCGCGGGACATGCGCACTTGCTTCACAACATCAACTTAGAAGTCCTCCAAAATAAAGGAGATCAGGGCATGATCCACGCTGGCAATGCCATTACCGTCCAAATGCTTGAGGACGGGATTGCAGAATTCCGCTTTGACTTACAAGGTGAGTCCGTTAACAAATTCAACCGTGCAACGATTGAAGATTTCAAGGCTGCTATCGAAGCCGTCTCCCATGCCGATATTCAAGGTCTGATTGTGACTTCAGGCAAATCTACATTTATTGTAGGTGCTGATATCACTGAATTCGGCGACAACTTTGCTCAGGGTGAACAAGCAATTGTTGACTGGGCAATGCCAGTACATGAAATTTTTAACAGCTTCGAAGACCTCGACATTCCTAAAGTGGCTGCCATTAATGGCATGGCACTGGGTGGCGGTTTCGAAATGTGCCTGGTGTGTGACTACCGTGTCATGTCAGAACAGGCACAAGTGGGCCTGCCTGAAATCAAGCTGGGGATCTTCCCGGGCTTCGGTGGTACAGTTCGTTTAAGCCGTCTAATCGGTATCGACAACGCGGTAGAATGGATGGCAATGGCCAATCCTAAGAAGCCAGCTGCTGCACTGAAAGACGGCGCAGTCGATGCTGTCGTTCCTGCTGACAAGCTACAAGATGCTGCACTTGATCTGGTAAAACAGGCGATTCATGGCCGTTTAGACTGGAAAACCAAGCGTCAGGAAAAACTCGATCCAGTTAAACTCAGCCCGATCGAACAGATGATGGCGTTTAACTCATCGAAAGGCATGGTTCTGGCAAAAGCGAATCCAGCTCAATACCCTGCACCAAAATTACTGCTTGATTCTCTTCAAGCGGGTGCGAGCCTGCATCGTGATGACGCGCTGAAAGCTGAAGCTGAAGGCTTTGCCAAAGCTGCGGTAACACCTCAGGCAGGTGCCTTGATCGGTTTGTTCCTGAACGACCAGATCGTGAAAAAAACCTCGAAGCGCTATGAAAAAGGTGCGCATCCAGTGAACCAGGCGGCTGTTTTAGGCGCGGGTATCATGGGTGGTGGTATTGCTTACCAGGCGGCAAGCAAAGGCACACCGATCATCATGAAAGACATCGGTAACCAGCAACTTGCTTTGGGTATGAAAGAAGCCAATGGTTTACTGACCAAACAAGTTGAACGTAAGAAGATGAAGCCTGCTCAAATGGGTGAAACTCTTGCGCGCATCCGTCCAACTTTAAGCTATGACGAGTTTAAAGAAGTGGACATCGTGATCGAAGCCGTGACTGAAAATCCAAAAGTCAAAGGTATCGTACTGAAAGAAACTGAAGCGAAAGTTCGTGACAACACGATCATTGCATCTAACACTTCTACGATTTCAATCACGCGTCTGGCTGAAAACCTGGAACGTCCTGAAAACTTCGTCGGTATGCACTTCTTTAACCCGGTACACATGATGCCACTGGTTGAAGTGATTCGTGGTGCGAAGACTTCTGACGAAGCGATTGCAACCACAGTCGTTCTGGCTCAGAAGATGGGTAAAACACCAATCGTGGTCAATGACTGCCCGGGCTTCCTGGTGAACCGCGTATTGTTCCCTTACTTCGGCGCATTTGACCTGTTGCTGAAAGATGGCGCTGACTTCCAGCAAATCGATAAAGTGATGGAAAAATTCGGCTGGCCTATGGGCCCTGCTTACCTGATGGACGTGGTCGGTATCGACACTGGCGTTCACGGTGCAGAAGTGATGGCTGAAGGCTTCCCGGATCGCATGAAGCCTGACTACAAAGGCTCGATCCAAGTCATGTACGAAAACAAACGTCTGGGGCAAAAGAATGACGTTGGTTTCTACAAGTATGAACTTGACCGTAAAGGCAAAAAAGCCAAAGTGGTTGATCCGACTGCGTATGAGCTTGTAGCCTCTGTTGCAACTTCGGAAAAACGTGAATTTGACGCTCAGGAAATCATTGACCGTATGATGCTGGCTTTCTGTAACGAAACAGTTCGTTGCCTGGAAGACAACATTGTAGCGACTGCTGCTGAAGCAGATATGGCGATGATCATGGGTGTTGGTTTCCCGCCATTCCGTGGTGGTCCATGCCGTTACATCGATCAAACCGGTGTAGCTGAGTATGTTGCGCTTTGCAATAAGTATGCGCACCTTGGTAAAGCTTATGAAGCGCCAGAAATGTTGCGTGACATGGCTGCTAACAACAAAAAATTCTACGGTTAAGGAGCAACGTGAATGGCTACTTTAAATCCACGTGACGTTGTCATCGTCGATGGCGTACGTTCAGCAATGGGTAAAACCAAAAACGGTATGTTCCGCAATGTACGTGCCGACTCGATGTCTGCTGAGCTTGTCCGTGCCCTCTTGGTACGTAACGAATTCGACCCGCATGAAGTTGAAGACGTAATCTGGGGCTGTGTGAACCAAACCCTAGAACAAGGTATGAACATTGCCCGTAATATCGCATTACTGGCAGACCTGCCGAAGACTGTTGCAGGTCAAACGGTGAACCGTCTTTGTGGTTCGTCTATGCAGGCGATTCACACTGCGGCTGCGCAAATTGCAACGAACCAAGGTGATATCTTCATCATCGGTGGTGTTGAGCATATGGGCCATGTGGGTATGATGCACGGCATCGACCTGAACCCGGAAGCATCAAAGCATTATGCCAAGGCATCGAACATGATGGGTTTGACTGCGGAAATGCTGGGTCGCATGAACGGCATTAGCCGTGAAGAACAGGATGCGTTTGGTGTGGAATCACATCGCCGTGCCTGGGCTGCGACTGAAAACGGTCTGTTCCAGAATGAGATCGTCGGCATTGAAGGTCATAATGCAGATGGCTACAAAATCCTGTGTGATATCGATGAAGTGATCCGTCCAGATGCGAACCTTGAATCGTTCAAATCTTTGCGTCCAGTGTTCGATCCGAAAGGCGGTACAGTAACTGCAGCGACTTCATCAGCCTTGTCTGATGGCGCTTCTGCAATGTTGTTGATGTCTGCTGAACGTGCTCAAGCTTTAGGTCTTAAGCCACGCGCTGTAATTCGCTCTATGGCGGTTGCAGGCTGTGATGCGGCGATCATGGGTTATGGTCCGGTTCCAGCAACGCAAAAAGCGTTGAAACGTGCTGGCCTGTCAATTGCTGATATTCAGACTTTTGAATTGAACGAAGCCTTTGCTGCACAAGGTCTATCTGTTCTTAAAGGCTTAGGCATTTATGATAAGCAAGACATCGTGAACCATAACGGTGGCGCGATTGCATTGGGTCACCCATTGGGTTGTTCTGGTGCGCGTATCACAACAACATTGCTGAACGTAATGGAACAGCAAGATACGCAAATCGGTCTTGCGACGATGTGTATCGGCCTAGGTCAAGGTATTGCGACCATTATCGAACGTGTTTAATTCTTAAATACCGAGATAAAAAGAAACCCCGCTTAATGCGGGGTTTCTTTTTTATTGACTAAGCAATCATAAATACAAACTAAACGCTTATAGTTAGAATTATTCCAGCTTTCTTCGAATTTTTCTTTTAGATAATCTAATAAAATTCTTAGATTCTCCTCTGAGCTATTATCAACAATATATTGACCTAAATAGTCAGCACGAATTGAATCGCTAAACTGAGTATTTTTAATTAATTCAAGAATACTTAATGAAGAAAGGTTCTTCGCTCTATATGATTTTCTATAGCCATTAGCTATCTTAGAAATAAATGTTCTTTCATTAAAATTAAATAAATTTTTAAAATTCTCAGGCGCATTTTTAAAAGGCTTATAATTTGGGTCAGCTTTAATAAATCTTTGAATAGGTACATAAACTGCTGACTTGCAAATATCTGGAAGTGTATTATTTAAAATTTGTGCTCTATCAAACTCAATATCTCCATATATAGCATCCGATAGAATCATTTTGAAATTAACACCTTTTAAGCCAACTTCACTATATCCTTGTTGAGCAACACCAAAACCTGCAACAAACTCAATTTTATTTGTTCCCTGCATGATTTCTTCAACATTTGTAGCACAGTATAATTTTTTATCTGGTGCCGCACCTTGAACTATTTCATAAAATTGCTCTCTAAAAATACGCAATATATAAGCAGGGATTTGACGTTCATTACCTTGTAGAGCTAAATAAACTTTCGAAAAATTATCAGTTCTAATTTCTGTTATAGGAATACTTATATTATCTACAAAACTAAAGTGTGTTTTAGAAATAGAATCCTCTCCTCCCTTTTCCCAACTAATAAAAATCAGATTATTTGCTAATTTAGCTCTATGTTCATCATTTGACATCATTTCTGAGATAGAACATAAAATAGATCTTATATTTTCATCATTCATAGAATAACCAATGAATATAATTGGATGTTCTAAAAATATTGAGAGAAGCTTTGCTGCTAAATATCTATTCTTTTTATGAAAATCCTCATAATCATTTTTTGTTAAAACTAGTGATTTTGGATCTGTACAACATCCATGAATTTTATAAATTTCAGCTATTTTTTGAGGATTTGAAAACAGCAAATTTCCTTGACCTACATAAACTTTATAATTTTCTTCTTCAAAGAGATGCTCTAAAAGTAAATCCCAATTTGTCGTAATAATTCCATCAATAATCGTTTTCTTTGATGTAAGAATATTTAATTCATCTAGTAGTTCTTTCTTATGAATATCAGCTTTGTTGCACAAACCTATCTGTAAAGGCTTTTTCAGCGATATAATTTTCAAATGAAGAAGCCTACACACAAAATCTACCGCACAACCAATTGGCCCGCATATAACCGAGCACTCATGAGTCGCGGAAATATTGCCATTTGGTTTGATCCTGCTACGCAATGGTATGCTCCGTCCATCGGTAAACAAGGGCGAAATCAAACCTACTCCGACGCAGCCATCCAATGCTGCTTAATGATTAAATCCTTATTCCGTCTGTCTTTACGTATGGTCACTGGCTTTGTGCAAAGTCTGATTAAACTTTGCGGATTAAATTGGATAGCTCCAGATTACACCACGCTTTGTAGAAGACAAAAGCATATTGATATTGTAATCAGCTACCAAAAAAGTAGCGATGGGCTGCATCTACTCATGGACTCTACAGGCATGAAGTTTCTAGGTGAGGTCGAATGGAAGCGCAAGAAACATGGACCTGAATATCGTCGCCAATGGCGTAAACTACATATTGGTATAGATGCCAAAACCCTGCAAATACGAGCAGTTCAGCTTACAACCAATAATGTCAGTGATTCACAAGTGCTTGGTGATTTACTTGATCAGATTCCACAAGATGAGCGGATTGACTCTGTTTATACCGATGGAGCTTATGACACCAAGCAATGCCGTCAGGTCATTGCAGATCGGCAAGGGCATGCGGTGATTCCACCTAGAAAAAATGCGAAACCATGGAAAGATACAAAGATTAGCTCGCTAGAACGAAATGAATTACTTCGAACAATTAAACGTTTAGGCAGGACACTATGGAAAAAATGGTCAGGCTATCATCGGCGAAGTTTGGTTGAAACTAAGATGCATTGCATCAAATTATTAGGAGATAAACTCAGTGCAAGGAGTTTTGATAGCCAAGTCAATGAGATCCATGCACGTGTAGCAGTCCTTAACAGATTTACGGAATTAGGTCGACCACTTACCCAAGTTACGCCTTAAATTTGGCTCAATTAGGGGCGCTTTGCATTTCAAATCTTTGTGCAACAAAGCCATGAATATCTAATGATTTTAGATAATTACAAATATCATATCTTAATGGAGAAGATATATGAGCATACCAATCCGCCTGACTAGATATTATGTGTGAATCAGGTAGTGACCACCAATAATCAGAATATGGCTCTGCCATTTTTTCCGCTGCCAATGCTAGATCACCGTTACTTTCACTGATATAACGGATAAATCCTGAAGGTAAATTCGATCCAAATCGACTTAGTAAACCTTTCCAATCTTCTAAGCCTAGATAACGTCTTGAGAATCCTGAGCCTATAAAAAGAAATGGAGCTGTTGGACTTTCTTTAATTATTTCTTTTAAACTTTCCGTAATATCCAAAAAAGACCCCAAATTATAAAATATGTATTTAAATGATTATAGTAATGGTAGTTAGTTTATTTTTCCATCAGAACACCTCTATAGCCAAATTATGTTTAATTTTTATAAATGTTATTTATTTGTAAAATTGGTTTATTTCTCAATCATTTAAAACTTATTTATGAATTACTTAAATTTTATATGCGTATGATCAAGCCTCTTTTTTTCTATTTCCTTAAAAGGGTTTATATGAACATGCTTAAAACAATGATCGCAACTGCAATCGTAGCGACTTCTGCATCTGCAATGGCAACTGAAGCTCAAGTTGCGCCAGCAACTGTTGTAACTAAAACAACCCAAACTGTTGCCAAAGAAGCTGCTGCACCTGTACAAGCGAAAGTTGAAGCGACTCAAGCGACTGTTGCTGCAACTCAACAAGCGACTGAAACTAAAGCTGAAGCAGTAAAAACAGAAGCGACGACTCAAGTAGAAACGGCTCAAGCTACAGCAGAACAACACGTCGAAGCTGCAAAAACTGAAGCAGTAGAAACCAAAGACGCGGCTGCTGAAAAAGCAGAAGTAAAAGCCGAGAAAAAAGGCTGGTTCTCTTGGTTTAAAAAAGCAGCTTAAGATTTTTTAAGCATAAAAAAAGATGTCATCCTGACATCTTTTTTTGTTTTAGGTGGTTTCATTTAAATTCGATAATTTAAAAAAAATCCTCAATCTTCTATTCAGCCTTCTGCGCCAGCATCGTGGTAAAATGCTGCTTAATCCGCTGGCCCTGCTCATCGACACGATACAGCTCACCGATATCTTCATTGTATTTCACAATATTCCAGCCCTCATAATATCCTCGCAATTCTCCCGGCTGAAAAGCAAATGGAAAATCGGCTTGTGCCGGAATATCTGGCGTATCCATGGCACAGACAATCAAATTATAGCCACCCGGCACGGTCGCCTGCTGCATCTGTGCAATGAGCGGTGGAATGGTTTTCGCCTCAAGGAACATCATCACTACAGTACAGTAGATAAAGTCATATTGGCCTGCAATGCTGGTATCCGTGTTAAGGTCGCGGCGCTGTACCTGCATATGATCAATCTGCTCGGTCTGCACAATCTGTCTTAAAGTCTGCAAACTGTTTTCGTTAACATCCCAGGCATCGACATTAAAGCCGTTCTGACTCAAATAAAGCGCATTACGGCCTGTACCACAGCCGACGTCCAGCGCACAGCCACCTTTTAAATAGGGCATCGCTGCCAGCACTTCAGAATGGGTAGGATTTAACTGATATTTCTTGATGAAGTAATCCTCAGGCCGGCAGTAAAAACGCAGCTGGCATTCGATATTCTCACTGGCAGAAACAATTTTGTGCCAGGCCTCAGGCTCAATAAATGGCGGTTGCTGCTCTGGTGTAAACACATGCTCGGATTGCACTGCGCCAGATTCTTCCAGCATGGCAAAACGCAGCTCACCTTTTAATACTGTCAGTTTCGCCCAGGTACCCGCTTTGGTATTGTGCTGATTCTTGAAGCCCTGAGGAATACTCTGCTGAGTCCAGACTGGAAGTTCCTTATAACATTTCAACTGTTGCATAATTTTTTGCCCTCCATATCATCCATGCTCCGCCTGTCATTCTTTTGGCAGCGGTAATAAGTTTCAGCATAGCCTGTTCAAATCGGAATTGGAATCAGCGCCTGTTCGTACTGTGCCGATGCATGCAACAGCAAGATCAATACCAGATCTAGAAAAATAAAAAAGCTGCCTCTATTCAGACAGCTCGGTTGTATATCAATGAGGAATATGGCGACTCGATTAATGTAGCAGTTCCGACTTCAGCCAGTTGATGTATTTGTCCTGATCCATAAAATCCGGTGCGCTCCCCAGATCCAGACTGAAATACTGCTGATTGAACTGAATCACAATCTGTTCGGTATAGTGCCAGTCCTCGATCAGCGTGAAATATTGATTCAAGAACAACCGGTTCTTGTCCCCGTTATTCATCCTTTCTAATTTTGGATCTGTTTTATTTGCGACAAACTCACCGTACACCTGCTGAATATCAGCAAAAACCTGAATTGTTTGCATGACTCACCTGCTTGAATGTTATGTCGTGATCTGTGCGACCCCTTCAATTTAGCAAGCGAGTTTGAACAGCAAATGACAGTCCTATGGCAATCCTGTCATCTAAGTCAGGTTACAACTTATTTTCAACCGCTTTCTGGTTGGCAGTCGCCACTCGTTCCATCTGCTTATTCAAGTGCAGCATTTCTTTATACAGCGCATTAAACTCTTGCACGGCTTTATCGTCATAGAACATAAAGGTGTTATTTTTCTTTTGCCATTTATGCTTTTTCAGTACTGCAAATAAGGCATCAGCCTTGGCCAGCGTCTGTTTTTCAATTTCAAAAATGACATGTGCATTACTATTTTGCTGACTGTCTTTCAGGGTCAGGCTCAGTTGCTGGCGATAACGGTTTTTAATATCCAGTTGTTGTGCCTTGTCGATCAGCTCGGCATCGCGCTGCTGGATTTTCTGCTGATAGCTGTTCACAATCTGATGGACTTGCTTGAGCATGGCTTCAGTTTCTTTATAGCCTTGTGCCTGATCCTTGGCCAAGCGGTCGATATTCAGAAAATTCTGCCAGTTGGCGGCTTTTAAGTCGCGTAGATACTGATTGCGTTCCTCGGCACTATCGCGCAATTGCCCCAGCATAAACTCAGCCATGATGGCATAGTCACCATCCAGACGGTCATCTTCAAGTTCAATCTGAATCGGTTTAGACCAGTCCTGTGCCTGCTGCGCAATGCTCTCGGTTTTTTCTTCGAGCACGGTTTCATATTCGAGCAGCTCGGCCTGATGTTTTTGCTGAACCGAATTCTGATAAAACAGCCCAATAAAAATTGCCAGTGTCACAGCGGCTACAATCATAAAAACACGCGGCATGTATACGCTCCAGCTCTGTCAGTCAGATCTTGTTGATTTACATCCACTATGCTTATTTTTTAAACACAATTCAAGGCATTTGATTTTTCCAATAATATGTCTAGCTTAGACAGAAATTGCTCCTCTCACAAAGCCACCCTTTCCCAGAACACTATTTTGTCGATCTCGTTGCATGACAGCTTGAATAAGCTTGTTAAACAAAATTATCTAGACCGACAGGCGCACATTATGGGGAATTAAATGGCAGGCTCAGATTCAGCCGGTTCGGATCGAATTGTTCCCGAACAATATTCACATTGGTGGCATCGCGGTTAATTCCAAAAGGTTGCAGCAGTACATATACCCCATTTCTTGGGTCTGAAGACTGCAAGCCCTGTGCGATGGCCAATACATATTCGCGAAACACCACAGGCAAGCTATCCAGATCAGGATCGGCAGGTGCACGCATCACATCAATATTCGCCACTACGTCGCCGTCCACGCTATAGGCTTGAATTTCACGTTCAATTTTCATCAGGCGCATTTGCAGGGCCTTACGCTGGCTGTTCTGCTCCTGATAAGGCAACATTTTTTCAGTCACGGCGCGCAGTTCCGGTTCCGCCATGACGGTCAGAGTCGGCAAGACGACAGAATCAGCAGCAGGCGCAGCATGGCTTAATATCGGTAGGCTAAAAGCAGTACAGGCCGTAAGAAAGCCGAGTTTAATTGGTGTTAGGAGATTCATCATTTTCACCCTCGTTTGGAAAAGGGAAAGCGTCAAAGCTAAATCTTACAAATAATGCCCGTGTCTATTGTTAAGTTTGATAAACGGTCAATCAGGAAGAAAAAAGCAGGAAACGTCGAAAAAGAAGAAGTTGAAACAACTGAAAAATAGAAAAGAATAATGTTGATCTGGCTTTGGTGCAGGCAAAAAAAATCCCCAAACCAAGTTTGAGGATTTTTTGAATATGGTGGCGAGACCCAGGATCGAACTGGGGACACACGGATTTTCAATCCGTTGCTCTACCTACTGAGCTATCACGCCGATGCGGTGTATTAAGCCGTATCTGGCCTCATTAGTCAATCAAAATTATGAAAAAAATATTTGAGTGGCTGATTTTTGGCCTAAAAAAAATCCCTGATGGGATCAGGGATTGAAAACTTTGAAATCGTTTTAAAATATGGTGGCGAGACCCAGGATCGAACTGGGGACACACGGATTTTCAATCCGTTGCTCTACCTACTGAGCTATCACGCCGATGTCGCGTATTAAACAGTTTCAGCTGTAAATCGTCAAGAGCAGAGAGAATAATTTTCGTTAAATGTTTACTTTTCCATCAACTCGCGTGAATTTGAGTCATAAATCGAACAGTTTTTACCAAAGACCTCAGTAATAAAACAGATTTAAGCGTTTATTTACATAAAAAAGCAGCCTAATGGCTGCTTGATATTGCTCTATCTTCAGATTTTTTCCAGATTGGCCAGACAGCGATGAATGGCCCCACAGCCTGGCACGAAGTTTTTCACGCCTTTTTCTTCTTCCATGCGGCAGACCTCACTCACCAGCCTTTCTGCAACGCCACGACCGCGATTGGCCGGATGCACCACAATATTTTCCAGAATCCGGCTTTCACCCTGTCCGGTGCACCAGATTGCCCCAATAATTTTGCTATTAAATTCTGCGCTATAAACTGAGGTATACTGTGCAAGGTTTTGCTCTAGTTGTTCCATGGCATCTGCCCCGTCACTAAATTCAGGGCTCGTGTCATACAGTCGCTCAAGCTGGCTGCGCACTTCGTCATTTTCTAAAGAAGTATAAGCATGTACGGTGATAGGCATTGATAAACCCTCCTGAGCAATCTAATATGCGGTGACTTCGTCACGGCGAAAATATTTTCTACATCAATCATTTTGACGTATTTGAGGAACGTGTCTATGACAGATCGTATCAGTGAAGTGGTAAGAAATACCAACGAAACCAAAATTCGAGTTCGTTTGAATCTCGACGGTACTGGTCAAGGCACCTTAAACACGGGTATTCCCTTTTTAGATCATATGATTGATCAAATCAAGCGTCATGGCCTGTTTGATATTGATATTCATTGTGATGGCGATCTGGAAATCGATGACCATCATACTGTGGAAGACTGCGGTATTACGCTGGGTCAGGCATTTGCACAGGCATTGGGCGATAAAAAAGGCCTGAAACGCTATGGTCATTTCTATGCGCCACTCGATGAGTCTTTAAGCCGTGTCGTGGTAGATCTGTCTGGCCGTCCGGGTCTGTTTATGGATATTCCATTTACCCGTGCCATGATCGGCCGTTTTGATGTGGACCTGTTCTCTGAATTTTTCCAGGGCTTTGTAAACCATTCTTTGATGACGGTGCATATCGACAACCTGAAAGGCAAAAACAGCCATCACCAGATCGAAAGCGTATTTAAAGCATTTGCGCGTGCGCTGCGTATGGCCTGTGAAGTGGATCCACGTGCTGCCAATACGGTAGCTTCAACCAAAGGTACACTGTAATGACCCGTATTGCCCTTCTTGATTATGGCATGGGAAATTTGCACTCTGCGGCAAAAGCATTAGAACATGTCGGTGCCACGGTAGATGTGACCAATGATCCTAAACTGATTGCGCAAGCAGACAAGATTGTCTTTCCGGGCGTAGGTGCGATGCGTGACTGCATGCAAGGTATGCACGAAGCCGGGATTGATGAAGTGGTACGTAATGCCGTATTTAACAAACCGGTACTGGCCATTTGTGTCGGCATGCAAGCCTTGATGCAGCATTCGGAAGAAAATGGCGGTACCGATGCACTGGGTATTTTCGAAGGTGCGGTCAAGCATTTTCCGGAAATGGCGGGTTTAAAAGTGCCGCATATGGGCTGGAACCAGGTGCATCAGGCTGATCCTGACCATCCGATGTGGAACAATATCGAACAGGACGCGCGTTTTTACTTTGTGCACAGTTACTATGTAGAACCACAAGATTCAGAATTGGTGGCAGCTACTTGTACCTATGGTATTGAGTTCTGTACTGCAATTCATAAAGAAAACCTGTTTGCGACCCAGTTCCATCCGGAAAAGAGCCATACCGCCGGTTTGCAGTTATTGAAAAACTTTGTGGACTGGAAAATCTGATTTTCCTTTCGCCTAAAAAGCTCGCAAATTGCGAGCTTTTTTATTGATTGTTTTTTACACTTTTCATTTATAAAAAATCCCTTTATCATAGACTTACTTATAAAAAATCTAATGAAAACAAAGGAAAAATAATGAGTAATACAATTCAGGATTCGGGGTGGAATGCATCAGGACGTTTTGGGCGACGTTCTTATATCGCATGGAATATGCTGCTTGGTTTTTGCTTTATGATCATCGGAATCATTGCTGCTTTCATTTTGCCTGGAATGAGTCCCGAGACTTTAGATGGTAAAATGTCCATGCCTTTAATGGTGATGTTGGTTTTGATCTACGGCGTTGCGATTTATTTTAGCGTGATTTTTTTAATTCGTCGTTTACATGACCGTAATCATAATGGCTGGCTTTCTTTACTGATTTTTGTGCCGGTCGTAAACCTTGTCTTTACACTTTACCTGTTATTGGCACCCGGTCACAACGAAAGTAATGACTATGGTTCTCCACGCACCACACGTGGCTGGGAAACTCTTTTGGTGGTGCTGTATCTGGTACTCGCAGTTATTTTGGCAGCCTTTGCTGTCCCTGCTTATCAGAATTATGTTGAGCGTGCTCAACAGGCGCAGATCGAACAGAGTAGCTATCATACTGATTAATCCTTGTTAAATTTTGCATAAAGCCCATTCTTCATGGGCTTTATTTTTGCCTAGAACAGCAAAAGTGATTAAGCTGAACGCATTCATTTAATGATTGAAGCTTATGCAACAGCTGCTGGATGCTTTACCAAGCAAGGAACAAATTCAGACTTTTCCTGTATTTAAAAATCTTCCAATGCAACAGATTCAGGTGATTAATTGTCTGGAACAATGTCATGCCCTTGAACAGGAGCTAAAAAGCTGTGCAGTCCTGGGTTTCGATTCTGAATCCAAGCCCACCTTTAAAGTTGGTGAGGTTTCTACCGGGCCACATCTGATTCAGCTGGCCACTTTAGATAAAGCCTATTTATTTCAAATGAACCCGGCAATCTGGGATTTTCTTAAACCGATTTTTGCCAGTCGTGATCAGATCAAGGTCGGCTTTGGTCTGAAAAATGATGCGCACCTGTTCCGTAAAAAAGGCATTGAACTGAATAGTGTGATTGAACTGTCTAAATGTTTTAAAGCTTTTGGTTTAAACAATCCGGTCGGGTTAAAAAATGCCATGGCGTTATTGTTTCAGTTGAATTTTCCTAAATCCAAACGGATTAGTACCTCGAACTGGGCCAGCAAGAAGCTCAGCCCGGCACAAATTGATTATGCAGCCGCAGATGCCTACGCGCCAGTGCTGGTATTTGAAGAATTACTACGTCGGGATTTATTACCCAGAGAGATTCCCAATACTTCATTAAAATTAAGAATCCGTCCTTCATCGACGGCTTAAGTGCTTCATTAGGATGCTGGTCACAGCAACTTGATGTACGTATGAAAGCTGTGTTGAGCGCGTTCGTTGAGAGAGCTGTGACTTTAGCAGATCTTACCGCTTCGATTATCGACCAGCTCAGTACACGACCCGTTGTGGAAAATCTGATCTCCATTCAAGAGACGGATCATTAAAACCATTAAAATAAATGACCTCACTGCTACCTATCTATGGACAGGTTTTCTTTATTCATACCGTTTAAGAGTTAGAAATTTCGACTTTATTTGCTAAGATGAATACACTCAAATTCATTCTAAAGATTAAGCAAGGAGCGAAAGCATGCTGATCATCCCTGCAATTGACCTGAAAGATGGCAAATGTGTCCGTTTAAAGCAAGGTCGTATGGAAGACGATACCGTATTTTCAGACGATCCGGTCGCAACAGCACAGCATTGGGTAAATGAAGGCGCTCGCCGCTTACATTTAGTAGATTTAAACGGTGCTTTCGCAGGTACACCAATCCATAAGCCAGTGGTTGAAGCCATTGTCCGATCTCAACCTGATTTGCCGATCCAGATTGGTGGTGGTATCCGTTCTCTGGAAACCATCGAGCATTATCTGCAAGCCGGTGTTTCTTTTGTGATTATTGGCACCAAAGCAGTTCAGGATCCTGAATTTGTTGAAGAAGCATGTCAAAAATTTGCTGGCCACATTATTGTGGGTATTGATGCCATGAATGGTATGGTGGCAACAGATGGCTGGGCCAATGTGACTGATGTCAAGGCTACTGACCTGGCGAAACGTTTTGCCGATGCGGGCGTGTCGAGCATTGTCTATACGGATATCGCGCGTGATGGCATGATGCAGGGTGTGAATATTGAGCAAACCGTGAATCTGGCACAATACTCAGGTTTGCCTGTGATTGCTTCAGGCGGCGTGACCAATCTGGATGATGTACGTAACCTGAAAGATCAACCGGGTATTTTAGGTGCAATTACCGGCCGTGCGATTTACGAAGGTACATTAAGCTTGCGTGAAGCACAGTTATTGCTAGATGAGCAACAGGCGCTATAATTAAGTCTGCTGTAAAAGAGGTCTTCGGACCTCTTTTTTATTTTTTTAATTTTCTGATCTCCTGGCATGTCTACACTTATTTCCAAAAATCACTCCGGCTGGATGGTAAAAGCACCGCAACTCGCCCTGATCCTGATCACCATTATCTGGGGCGGCAGTTTTATTACTGTGCAATACGGGCTGAACTTTAGCAGTCCGATTATGTTTGTCGGCCTGCGCTTTGCTGCGGCAGCGCTTGCTGTCACCCTAATTTCACTGAAGTCGCTAAAAGGCATGAACCTGAAAGAAGTGTTCGCTGGCGCGGTGATTGGCATCATGATCGCCATTGGCTACGGCACCCAAACTGTGGGTTTGCAGACCATCAGCAGCAGTGAGTCGGCTTTTTTAACGGCCTTGTATGTTCCGCTGGTTCCGATCCTGCTCTGGCTCATGTTCCGTAAAAAACCGCATGTCATGACCTGGATCGGAGCGCTGTTTGCCTTTATCGGTCTGGTGTTTTTGACAGGAAATGGTTTTTGCTGCGATTCAGCTCAGTTTCGGGCAAACCCTGACTTTGCTCGGTTCGATTGCGATTGCACTGGAGATTATTTTTATCAGCCATTTTGCCGAGCAGGTGAATGTCCGCCGGGTCACGGTGCTGCAACTGATTTTTGCATCCCTGTTCTGCTTCATGATCGCACCTGTTTTAGGTGAATCTCAGTTACCTGGATTTCACTGGCATCTGGCAGGAATTTTAGTCGGTTTAGGCATTGCCAGTGCCTTGATCCAACTGGTGATGAACTGGGCGCAGCGCATGGTCGATCCATCACAGGCAGCAATTATCTATGCCGGCGAACCGGTATGGGCAGCCCTGTTTGGCCGTCTGGCCGGAGAACGGCTACCTGCACTCGCGCTAGTCGGTGGATTGATGGTGGTGCTTGGCGTGATTGCCAGTGAATGGAAACCAAAGTTTTTAAGAAAAGAACCCACAGAAGAATTAAAGCAAGATCTTTCTTAATTCCGCTAACTCCCCCTTAAAAAAGGGGGATTTTTTTCTCTAAGGAAATACGGCTAAAATTATTTGCTATACATCGGTCTATTGTCATTTAAGCGCATGATGCCGCGAATCGCCCGATACACAATCCAGATCCAGGCCAAAACCACCACCACTAAACAGAACGCCGATGCGCCAAATGCGACCCCTGCAAACAGGTTAGGATCTTCGCCGGTAAAGAACAAAAAGAAAAATGGAATAAAGGCGACGATATTCCAGAACAGATACCACCAGAAACTGCGGATCTGCCAGGTAAAATGGCTTTCAAAGATGGAACCGCGCACATCGCGCCGTTTCACATAGTTAATGATTAGCGCCACGAGAGCCAGCAGGCCAGCACTAAAAATGGCCACAATATATAAAATGTACAGTGCAAAAGTCAGTGTACGGTTTGAGTCTTTATCAATGGAATAGTTCACGTCCCCTCCTGGTACTTCCCCTAGATATTTAAACTATTCAACGGGGAAATCAGCCATATAATCAAAATGATGTTAAAGGCTATGGTACAAAAATATATCTGCCGGAAAGGTTGTTTTTGTGTTTTATGCCGTAATTTCTGCTGTGCCAGCCAGGCTGCCGGCCAGCCGCCTAAGAAAGCCACCACATGCAGAGTGTTTTCCGGAATACGGCGATTACCCAGCTGTGCCGCTTCTTTGTCTTGGGCATAAAGCCAGTAGCTGAGCGCATTCATCAGGCTGACCAGCAACAACACCAGTCCACTCAGTAAACCACCCAAGGTCAAAGCCACCAGTAAAAGAATATAGGCCACACAGGCAATCTGCATCGGCTGTAATTTCTGTGTCTGCTGTGGCTTGGAGGGTTTGAATTTTGCTTGCAGACTTTTGGCTTGTACTGCTTTCAGGTACATCACCTGCTGCGCACGATAACGGCCGCGTTCATCCAGAATGACCAGATAATCCAGCGCACAGCCCACGATTGGACGTGGCCCAGGCTTGGCAAAGTCCTTGATATGCAGAAATACGCGATCTTTGGCCGGATCACTGGGCTGGATAAAACCATAGCCTTGGTCATCAAACCATTCCACTAAGCGTCCCTGATCGCGCATATTCCCTATCCCTGTTGATTTGATTGTTTAAGCGGTGACGAATTTTAAGCGTTCAATCAGCATATTACGCATTTCATCCGGATTTTTTTGCAAAATATCTTCGCCCGTCCGGCCTAATGCTGCATTACGCTGAGCCACCTGCAGGCGCATCATCCAGAACCGTCCTGCCGCCATGGCCAGATACAATTCCAGACAGGCGCGTTCATCACTGGTTAAAGAACGAATCGTTTCATAGGCTTTTAAAAAGGCAATCGCTTTTTCTTCGTTTAAGATTACGTCAGGATATTCGGTACAGAAGTCATTTAACGTAATGGCGATATCAAACAACCATTCATCTTTATTCAGCTCATAGAAATCCAGAATGCCATTCAACTGATCGCCTTCAAACAAGGTATTGTCGCGGAATAGATCCGAATGAATAAAACCGCGTGGACGATCCGGATATACCGCCGTCAACGCGTCATATAAGCCTAGTAATTTACCAAGTAAAACTTTATCGGCCGGACTTAAACTCGGTTTGATTTCTTGAGACACGGCCAGCCAATAGGCATGATCACGGACAAAATTACGTTCGAGTTTGAAATCTTTCAATGCCACATGCATTTTCGCCTGTGCCGCGGCAATCGCTTCAACTTGCGCAACGGTCGATGGCATCGGATGTTCACCCATCAGGCGCGGCGCAATCTGTGCCGGTTTATCTTTAATGCTATGAATGGCTTTACCTGAATGCGATAACGGCACCGGAACGGCTAATCCGGCCTGCCCCAGATGTTCCAGCACAGGAACCAGTTCACCTGCCGCCTGCTCATCCATATCCTCAAATACTGTCAGCACATATTGCTGATCTTCGCAGACTAAAAAATAGTTGGTATTTTGAATACCGCCTTGAATGGGAATCAGATCAATCGCCTTTAAACCATAAGGCGCTGCAAAATCCTGAACTTCCTTTAAAGTCAAAGTGGTATAAACCGACATAGAAAACCTGCGAAAAAACTTACATAATTTTGCTAGAATACCGTTTCCATCTGCCAAGGTGTAGCGCTTGCGTGGGTGAGTTTCATAATCGGCTGTAATAATTGGAAAAATTTATGCTAGCTAAACGTATTATTCCTTGTCTGGACGTGGATAACGGCCGCGTGGTCAAGGGTGTCCAGTTCCTTGATATTCGTGATGCGGGTGACCCGGTCGAAGTGGCGCGCCGTTATAATGAACAAGGTGCCGATGAAATTACTTTCCTTGATATTACCGCTACACATCATGGACGCGACACGACTTATCGTACTGTAGAGCGTATGGCCGAATCTGTATTCGTACCGTTAACTGTAGGTGGTGGTGTCCGTAAAGTCGAAGATATCCGTTTATTGCTCAATGCCGGCGCAGATAAAGTCAGCATTAACTCGGCTGCGATTTATAATCCTGAGTTTGTGCAGGAAGCGTCTCAACGCTTTGGCGCACAATGTATCGTGGTGGCGATCGATGCCAAAAAAACCGGTGACCATAAATGGGAAATTTTCACCCACGGTGGCCGTAAGGAAACCGGGATCGATGCGATTGAATGGGCCGTGAAAATGGCTGACTTCGGCGCAGGTGAATTACTGATTACTTCGATGGATGCCGATGGCACCAAAGCCGGTTACGACATTGCCCTGATGCGCGCCATCAATGACCGCGTCACGGTACCGACCATTGCTTCTGGCGGTGTGGGTAATTTACAGCATTTGGCGGACGGCATTATTCATGGGGGTGCCGATGCGGTACTGGCAGCTTCAATTTTCCATTTTGGCCAGCACACCATTCCGGAAGCCAAAACCTATATGGCAGCCCAAGGCATTGAAATGCGCCTTTAAGCCGTTTTAGATGATGATTTAATTAAAGAGTGTTTTTATAAACACTCTTTTTTTATGCCTTAAATAAAACAACACAGCAAATACGGGACAAAAAAAAGGAGTCTTTCGACTCCCTATAAAACCAAGATAAGACTACAGCACTTGGTATTCAAAATAACTCATTACACCCAGAAACATTATCAGTATGAGGCTTTGCTCACCGACGTGAGCAACTATAAGTGAAATCCACAGGACAATATTGACAATACAATCGTATTTTATTGACAAATCACGACAAAGCCCTGTTTTACTCCATAACCTGCGTATTTAACTGCTTCATTACCGTATTTTTTGCAGTATTTTTCGTCATCTTAGAGTAAGCATCGGCCGATTTAACTAGAAAATATTGTTCTGCCCAGCGGTTCAATTTTTTCGAGATCGGTGCAGGCAAGCTCAAACCTAAAGGATTCTGTTCCTGCAAATCTGCCGAGGAAATCACACGGGTACCGAGCAGATAATCAAACCAGGGCTTGGTGACGCACCAGTTGGCATCCTGATTACTATTCATATGATGATCATAATGCCAGGGTAATTTCTTTTTGGCCCATTCTGGTTCCAGATGAGCCCGGCGATGTAAATAATAATAGTTGCCTGCACTATACAGGGCGGCCAGTGACATGCCTTTGGAGAAGGGATAAAAACTGAGTCCAAAGACGGTCGCAACGACTGCCAGTGAGGCAATTTCATTGCGGGTACGCCAGTTGTCCAATCCTTCTACATAGCCGAAATCGGAAAATTCCGTTTTTCGCACAATCCGGTGATGCTCCCAATGTGAGCGCATACTCTCGGGTACCGGACTATAACGGCTCTGTCCCGGCTGGTGAACACCATGCAATACATATTTATGTGCAAACCATTCAAATCCATTTGCGACGACAAGTCCTGCCAGAAAACCTTTCCACATAATCTTTTACCTCTTGGTCTATTTTTAATATAGGCTAAATAAAAGACTAGATATTGACCAAAATATTCAATATGATTGACAAAATACGACAAAATAAAAGAATTAAAAATGCTGGTTCTAAAAAACTACGTAGGTTCAGTATACGGTGGTTTAGGACATTTACTTTTGGACTATTATCAGTTGAAACAGCTTGAAGTCCCTGAGAAATTATTGGCCATTCAAAATCTGGAACGCTTTGATTTCGCCCTGTGGCGTGATTTGTTAACGACGCTTGATCAACAGCTGCAACGACCGGCGTTAGGACTGGAAATCGCCCAACTGGTTGAAGCTAAACACCTCGGTATTATTGGCTATCTGGCACTCTCAAGTGAGACCTTGGGTGAAGCCTTTATGCGCTATCATGATTATCATCGTCTGATTTATGATGGCGGCCCACTTCAGCTGCAATGGCAAGGCGATTATCTGTCGATTGGCTGGGTTGAAGTTCCCTTTCATCTGAATACCCAACTGACCGATGAAATCGCGATTGCGCTAATGACGGAATTCGTAAAAGCCAATGTTCAGAACCCGCACGGGGTTCAGTTATATGAAGTTCATTTCCAGCATGTAATGCCTAAAAATATTGCACTCTATGAGCAGTATTTCGGATGTAAAGTCCGCTTTTCTCAAGCGAGAAATCAGGTATTGATGCATGTCAGTGAACTGTCCAGACCACTGAAACAGGGCGACCAGACCTTGCAAAAACTGCTGATGCAACAGGCCAAAGCATTATTAGAAAAATTCCCGTACTCCACTCTGGTAGATCAGCAGCTGCAACAGGCGATTCTAATTGGCCTGCAAAAAAACCTGTTCCAGATCAAACATATTGCCGAGCAGATGAATTTTTCCGTGCGTCAGTTACAACGCCATTTACAAAAACAGGGCAAAACTTATCAGCAATGTATGCAGGAGATTCGCTGCATGCTGGCTATGCAATATCTGAAAGATCCGCACTTGAGTTTGCAGGAGACTGCCATGTTACTGGGTTATTCTGAACAAAGTGCGTTTCAGCGTGCCTTTAAGCAATGGACCCAGCTGACACCGCAGCAGTGGCGCCAACAGAATATGCCAGCTGCTTAAACTACCAGCATGTTCGTTTGATATACGGGCTTCAAGCAGGGTTGACGATTTTAATCCCTGTCCCCTATCACCTGATGATAGATAGAAAAATAAGGAATTAAAATATGGGTAGATATCTTCCCGAATTGCTCGGCACGTTCTGGCTGGTGTTTGGAGATATTGTGGGAGCAGAAAATTAGGCTTTTTAATAAAAACCCTCTAAAAAGCCAGGATTTCCAAATACCATTTTTCTGCATGTTTCACATGGAGCATGCAGATCATCGCGCTTAAAAATGCTTATAAAAATGGATTTTCAATTTCATCCAGATCATCACGCTGAATTTTTTCTGGCAAGTCCTGCGTGTTTTCCAGTTGTTGTACCACATCATTCAGAAAAGCCTGCAAGGCTTTGGCCACTTTCAGTCCCTGCTGATCCTTGGTGATTTGCAAGTTGCCATACAGGCTGACGCAGTCCAGATCATTTTCCAAAGTCAGATCATGAATGGCATGGGATTCGCTGCCATTTTCAAATGCTTTAAACATATCCTCTTCTACCTGTCTTTGTTATTTTCAATGAACGTCTGATGTCGATGCTACCCGAATCCCGGTTTTTTCAGCAAGCTTATTTCAACAGGTGCAAAATATATTGCAACAAGGCATCAATCAGCTGTTTCACAATGGCATCTTGCGTTGCATTGTCTATCGCACCGCCAGTCGCAGAGGAGGCCGAACTGCTTGAACCGGAAGACTTAAACTCGCGTTGTAATGCCTGCAGGTTTTCTTCAGAAACCTCTTTGGCACACTGACTTTCTGCATCCCAATTAGAGTATTCAATTTTCTGGTTGGCTTTTACGGCATTTCCAGTCAGTGGCAGCTTATAGGTATTGCGTTTCTGTTCTTCGGTAAGCTGCGGGAACAGGTTAATTCCAAGCTGTTCTTCCAGATAGCAGACACTGACAATACGCACTTTCAGTGAATTGTCATTCGGTGCATAGTAAGCACCAATAGCACCGGTTTTCGGCATATAAACCGCCTTATAGACCGCGGTTGGCACAATCACGCCATTGCCAATGGTTTTCAGCTTCTTCCCGGCAAAGACCGGCCCGGTTACCACATAAACATCCTGTTTCTGCTTGGTCACAATGGCACGAGTGGCTTCTTCCAGCTCACGCCAGACTTGCTGATTATTCTTGGGCGCTTGCGGCACCATATTGGCCATTGAAAAACTGTCAGACTGCGCAGCCTTGTTAGGCATATCCGCATTCGGCGCCATATGACCGCGGTCATAACCTGAACCGCGATAATCCGCCAATGTGGCACGATGCTTCGCACTGACCCGATCTTCTTCATGAAAATTATCTTCACGGGGAATTTTCTGGCTTAAGCGTGCTGGCGTTAAGGCTTCTGCGACCCAAAGTGGCGTTTTAGATACCCCGGAATAACCGACATTAAAGCCATTAAAACACAGTGAATAGCTGTCTTTTTTCAGGCTGTCTTTTATCAAATATGGCGGCACATCCCGATAAAACTGGTTCAGACAGGCAGAATCACTGGAAGAGGATAGTGACACCCACTGACTGATTTTTTCCTGACCAAAAGCGATGGCGAAGCTGCTCGAAGCCACCACGCCCAGAATGACTTTAATACTATTATCATTTAAAAACTGAGAAAAAGAGTTCTTGGATTTACGCTGCTTCTTGGCCATTCTTACACGTACTTTTTAGATCAATACAGATTTTGACCGAGCTTAACAAGCTGTATAAGTGAAGTATATCTTGGCCCTACCATTCGTTTACTAAATAAACAATAAGTATCCAAAACCCCGGCTAGTTGTAACAAACTGTCTAATTTTATTTCTTTTTAAATGAGGTTTCTCGGTGTTTGCGTAGCTTTGTTTGGCCCAGTAGATTGAGTGTGTAAAGCTAACGGCCTATCTCAATTCGTAAAATTATTAGCAATGGTGTCAATCATGAATTCCAAACTCTCTAAAGCATTAGGTTTAGGATTATTCACAAGTGTGATGAGCGTAGCGGCATTTGCCGAGCCACCAGTTCAACCAGGTGAAACACTTGAAAGCTTGTCTAAAGCTAAAATTAGTACCAAGGTGAATGGTCAGGAAGCCTCTTTAGAAAGCTTGGTGAATTCTGGTCAGATCCGTCTGGTCGATCCGCGTGCAGCAGCACCGCAACCAGCCATGCCAAACACACAGGCACCAATGCCCAATGATCCAGCAATGACTCAGGCACCAAATTCAGGTACTGTTTCTCCTCAACCACCTGTCACAGAACCAGGTATGAATGAAGCAGAGGTGCCGGCCAATCTGGTTGAACCAGCCACTGAATCAGAAGTAGAAGCCAGCACGTCTATGACGACGCCTCAACCACAACAAGCACTGGAAGAACAACAAGCAGCTGTACCAGCAATGTCTGAAGAGCAACAGCAAGCAGCTATTGCTTCAGAACAACCGATGCCTGAAGCACAGCAACAAGCGGCTGTGACTGAAGCAGATGTGAGCAATGAACAAAGTGAAATTGCGGCTCAATCTGATGCAGAGCCAGTGCTGATGGAAGAACCTTTGAATGCTGCACCTGAAGTGCCTGCTGCGGTAGAACTTGAGCAATAATCTGAAGCTCATTTATTTATTGTTTCTCTCATAAAAAAACCAGAGTGTGCCTCTGGTTTTTTTATGCTTTTTATTTACATCTGAATCTGGGTACCCAGCTCAACCACACGGTTGGGTGGAATCTGATAGAAATCACTGACCGGACTGGTATTGCGCTGCATAGAAATAAACAGCTTTTCCCGCCATGGTGCCATGCCCTCACCCACAGTATGCATAATCCGTTCACGTGAAATAAAGAAACTGATCTGCATCAGGTCATATTCAAAATCCCATTGCTCATAGGCCTGTTGTAAAGCTTCCGGAATATTCGGCTGATCCTTAAAACCATAATAGATAAACACCCGGTAAAAATGCTCACTCAGTTTTTCCAGTTCAATCCGGTCCTGCCTGTCAACAAAAGGAATATCCCGGGTAATCACCGTCAACATGATATTGCGTTCATGCAAGACCTTATTGTGCTTAATATTATGCAACATGGCATGCGGAACAATATTTGGTGTACCGGTCAGGAAAATGGCATCGCCTGGCACAAACTTGGTGCCTTCCCCCATCGAAATACTTTTAATAAACAGATCAATCGGCAAGGCATCCTGTTCCAGCCGGTTCAGTACCAACGCACGCCCGTCTTTCCAGGTCATGAGAATCGTAAACAGTACCGCACCAATCAGAATTGGCACCCAGCCACCCGAAGCGATTTTCAAGGACGTTGAGGCCACAAAGACTAAATCCAGTGCCAGGAATGGTACAGCAAATAACGCTACTTTCCAGACCGGCCAACGCCAGAAGCCATAGGCCAGAATCGAGATCAAAATGGTGCCGCAGAGCATGGTCATGGTCACCGCAACGCCATAAGCACTGGCCAGATTGGCACTATTTTCAAACAGTAAAATCAGGATCAGCACCGAGATAAACAACATCCAGTTAATGAAAGGCAGATAAATCTGGCCACGCTCCAATGCAGAGGTATGCTTGACTGACAGGCGCGGCAAATAACGCAATTGAATGGCTTGATTGACCATAGAAAATACCCCAGTAATGACCGCCTGTGAGGCAATCACCGCCGCTGCAGTCGCCAGTCCAATCATCGGAAATAAGGCCCAGTCGGGCAGCAGCATATAAAAAGGATTCGCCAGTGCTTCAGGACTACGCAGTAACAAGGCGCCTTGCCCGGCATAATTCAGCAATAAACATGGCAAGACAATAATGAACCAGGCCAGACGAATCGGCAGACGGCCAAAATGCCCCATATCGGCATAAATCGCTTCACCCCCAGTCATGGTCAGAATCACCGCCCCCATGGTCAGAAAAGCCACATAGGGCTGATCGACCACAAAATGATAGGCCCAGTAGGGATTCACCATCCAGAGTACAAACGGGGTCTGGATGATGCTCCACAAACCAAAACCGCCAATCGACAAAAACCAGAGCATGGTTAAAGGTCCAAAAAACTTGCCCATCGTGGCTGTGCCGTGTCGCTGAACCATAAACAGCCCGGCCAAAATCCCGATGGATAAAGGCACCAGCCACTGATTGAAAATGGGTGTGGCAATACTCAGGCCTTCAATGGCTGAGAGCACGGAGATTGCCGGGGTAATAATCCCGTCACCGAAAAATAGCGATGCGCCGACAAAACCCAAAGCAATCAGGAATATTTTCTTTTGATCAGAGATTCGTGTGGTACGCAGGTTTAATGCCAACAGTGACATGATCCCGCCTTCGCCGTTGTTATCAGCACGCATGATTACCATGACATATTTAAAGCTGATGGTAAGCATCATGCACCAGAAAATCAGGGACAGGATGCCGAGTACAGAAGCTTCGCTAATGGCAAGATGTGCGGTGAGGAAACATTGGCGCAGTGCATAGAGCGGACTGGTACCAATATCTCCGAAAACGACCCCAAGCGCAGCCAGTGTAATCACCGGGAGAGCTGCCTTTTGTGCAGTGCTTTGCATATATTGTCTTCGTTTTTAACAAGCATTTTTGCGAATCATAGCACCGCATTAAAAGTTTTTCCGCAAATCAATTGTTTCAGCTTGGCACAGCTGGTTTTTTTCGCTATTATCCTCGGCCTATGGTGAGGTGTCCGAGTGGCTGAAGGAGCACGCCTGGAAAGTGTGTAAACGTTTATAGCGTTTCGAGGGTTCGAATCCCTCTCTCACCGCCAGAATTTAAAAACCCGAATCACATGATTCGGGTTTTTTTATATTTAATTTTATCCATCATCCCATCAGTAAAAAAAATCATCTGCTTAGATCTTAAAATATTGTTATCCATCGTCTTATGCAAATCATTGAATTTACACACCTCATCGCTTATAAAAACCTGTTTTAATTCAATGCTTGCGCTTAATTCTATTTTTTAAAAATCTTCATTTTTCATCAGCCAAAAAACTGATAAATTGTGCAGTTTCTGTACGCCATTTATTTCAGGTTTTTATTTATGTGTTCAAAAAAAAACTGGCACAAAAATAGCTTAATTTTATTGTCATCAAAGCTATGTTATGTTGCTTATAAATCAACTAAAAGGAGAATAAAAACCAAAGGATAGAAAGAAATAACCAAGTGAAGCGAGCCATTCAAATTTGAAGTTAAAAAATAGATACACTGCTATTCGGAGAGCGAACATGAATAACAGCGCAAACTATGCCAAACAGATTAAAAATGCAAAACGTGGCGGTTATACCCCAACCATTGCCAAGGACATCAATAAACATAAAATTCAAAAAGCCTTAAGACTCATCGAACAGTGGAGAAGCCTCGCTCAAGAACTCAAACCTCAAATGCAGTTTGATATGGCCTTTACTTTAGAGGAATGTGCACAAGAATTAGATCGCATCCTGAAAAACAGATAAACCTTTCAACCGACTCATATTCATAGCAAATCCTATGCTTTCACCCTCGCCCATATCTGCATATATGGGCCATTTCTTTGCACATAGTCAAAAACAGAACTTTTCATCCATCCGGTCAAAATAAACAAATCCTGCCGAAACTGATTGAACGGTTATTTTTTGGCTTGCGTGACCAAAAAAAATCTGTAAAATGCACTCCACCATGCCGGCATAGCTCAGTTGGTAGAGCAACTGACTTGTAATCAGTAGGTCCACAGTTCGAATCCGTGTGCCGGCACCATATCTTAGCCTCGCTTTTTAGTGAGGCTTTGATGTTTCTGGGTTTTGGTATTTTCAGCTGAGTCTTCTTGCACTTTCTAGTGCTTCGATTGTGCCGTCACTTGCACATATCTCACAATCCCTTCCTGATATAATTTTCGGCATAGTTTCGCTGTCATCTGAATTTTAAAATGATCCAGTTTTGAACCTTGAGCCTGATCATCTGATGCTTTTGAATTCAAAGTTTTTTGCACATAATCCGCAAAGCCTGAAAATACCGGCTCGGACAGATCCTGAATCTGGATATTTTTAAATTCAAAACGATCCAGACAGGCATATAATGCACCCACTGTCATTAAATCTTTTAAATTCACATCGGCAGATTTCAATAAAAACTGATATTTACGCCGTGGTAATGCATTTAAATTTTCCCAACGCTCGGACAAAACCAGATGATGAAAACCAATCCGCGCATTTGAATTTAAAACACTATGGACCTGCTCCAAAAATACAGGAACAGGACTGTGATAAGCTGCATCCAGACACAGCACCACATCAAAACGCTGGGAAAATGGCAATTCTTTTAAACGCAAAAATGATGCCTGATAAATAGCATTCAGTTCTGGTAGATGTTGCTGAATATTAGCTACACAAGCAGCCTGTAGCTCGACACCAGCCAGATATTGCACCTGATAGTGTTGTTGCCAGTACAGCAAGCTGGCGCCCTGACCACAGCCTAAATCCAGCAGTTTATCTTTTGAATTTAAATTTACAGATTGCGCAAGGTGATCGGCGAGCATTCGACAGGCAGCCGCATAATCCTGCTGACCTGCTTGCCAATACCCTAAATTGCTCCAGGGCAATTGTGCATGATCGCCCAACATAGCGGCATCGATTGCATACTTGTGCTGGGGAAGACGCTGACGCAGTGCCTGAAGCCATTGCATGGATTAATAACCCAGTTGCGGAGCAACCTCGACCACAGGTTTTAAACCCTGAAATGGTAAAGGCGCACCAAAGATTTCTGCAATTTTCATCGCTGAAGTCACTGCCGATTCCAGAATTGGCAAACCGTCACATGACCATGAGCCACAGAAGAAGACCTTACGGTTGGCATCCAGATGACGTTGCTGCAATTCCTTATTCAGTGCCACGGTATTGGCATCGACCACTGCACGCGTCAGCATGACCGATTTGATCACTTTCTTCGGATCAATGTCGGTTACCGGACGCCAGGTCTGAAACACGGCCGACTTGCCGACCAAAGAAGGTTCAATCGAGTTAAGCCACACGGTAAATTGCTGACGGGTAAATTTACGGTCCATCATATAGCTGAGTACGGCCCAGTCTTTACGTTTTGGCGGCATTACGCTGGCATCGGTATGAATCACCAGTTCGCCTTGTTCGAATTTGAATTTCTTCAATAATTCAATTTCACTGGCAAACTGTACCGGATCCAGGAATTGCTCAATTTTGGTGGTCGGTGTTGCGACAATCACCCGGTCAAACAGTTTTGAATAACCGGCCGCATTTTCCACTTTGACCTGATCGCCCTGCTCTTGTACCAGTGTAATTGCTGAACCGTCTTCAATCTGAATGCCTTCAATCAGCTTGTCGACCAGTGCCGGTGTACCGCCTTGCAGACGCAGTAAAGCATCGCCATCGGTTAATTGACGCAGAAAAATTAACAACGGTTTAGCTGGCCATTCACCAATGGTTTTCGGATTGCAGGTACAGATGGTATATAGCACCGGCATCACCGCACCGTGCCAGAACACTTCTTCAATCTCGTTACGATTGATAAATTCTGCCAGGCTGATGTCCTGATTTTTCGATTTAAAGAATTTGGTCAATGCAACTTTTAACTGCAACAGGCCTTTGACCAGACGCCAGCCATATTGTTGCAGGCCTTTCCGGTTATTGATGATCGGGATATTGCCAATTCGGCTACGCGATGTGGTCAGCCAGGTTTCAGTTTTATCTTCAAATAACCAGCTGCAGGCCATATAGGTCCGCACCGGATAAGTTTTAATGCCCAGATGTGTGGCTAGACTCAGGGTGTTTTTCCACAGATAGGGGTTCATCACACGTAAAGGTGCGTCAATCAGGCCCCCTTCAAATTCAAGGCTATGACTGTCCATGCCGCGACCTGGAAGTGCTTCAAAAATCGTGATGTGATCCCCTGCGTCCTGGAGAATTCTGGCTGTAGCCAGTCCGGCCATGCCACTACCAATTACTGCGATATCCAAACTGATCATCCGTCATTGAAAAACTACAGAAATTATGTACCATGCGCCAATCAAACAGGTTATTAAAATCTTCCAGAATATATGTTTTTCGTAAAGGCCTTTTTGTTCAATTTCACCTGCTTTTTATTCATTTTTCTGCCTTAGTTAAAATTCCATCAAATCTAAGATTTTATTCATATTTTTATCTAAAAACTTGAAAATTCGCTTTAAAAACAAATAATTTAATTAACCATTTTTATAATCCTTGGTTGACAAATACTTTTTAAATACCTATGATTCGCAGCATAAGAAAACCATAAATTCATCCGGTTCCATTCAGATGCGTTTATGCGAAAATTGTTTAAAACGACAAGAAACTACAGCGCCTTATAAAATAAAAGCCTCTGCGAAAGCAGAGGCTTCTTTGTTTTCAGGCCTAGTCAATCATGCAGCAGGGTATTGCGCTTACTTGATTGCCTCGCATAAGCCGCTTAAAAAGTATAGAGTGCAATTCCTCAATTCTCATTTTGTTCTCAAATAGAAATCAAATGGCATGATGTTTTTGTCTAGAATTCATAAATCTCTAAACTAAAAAAATAAAAAATCCAGCAACTTGTGCTGGATTTTTTGCTTCAAAGAACTAGGTTTGAATTAGATTTTACCCACCAGGTCGATTGATGGAGCAAGTGTTGCTTCACCTTCTTTCCATTTTGCCGGACAAACTTCACCTGGGTGCGCATGTACATATTGTGCAGCTTTCACTTTACGCAGAAGCTCTTGTGCATCACGGCCGATACCACCCGCGTTGATTTCAATGATCTGGATTTTACCTTCTGGATCAATCACGAAAGTACCACGATCTGCCAGACCTTCGGCTTCAATCAATACTTCGAAGTTTTTAGACAAAGTCCAGGTTGGATCACCAATCAATGGATACTGGATTTTACCAATCACGTCAGAGGTATCATGCCAAGCTTTATGGGTGAAATGAGTATCGGTAGACACGCCATAAATTTCTACACCCATTTTCTGGAATTCAGCATACTGATCAGCAAGATCGCCTAATTCAGTTGGACAAACAAAGGTAAAATCTGCAGGATAGAAAAACACCACTGACCATTTACCTTTCAGGTCTTGCTCAGAAACTTCGATGAACTGACCATTGTGGTAAGCAGTTGCATTGAATGGTTTGATTTCAGTATTGATTAAACTCATGAGATATTTCCTCTGGCTTATTTCTGGGATTGCTTATCTTGTGAAGCTAGAATACGAAAAATTTTAAAATAGGTAAAACCGCAAGTTTTTATAAAAATGATCGCTTTTTTAGATCATAAATTTCTATCGGTATTTATTATCTTATTTATTTTCTCGATGCAGAGTTGTCCCCATCAAAAGCAACCTGATGTTTTAAGATTTATGATTCTTTTAATAAGTCGGGCTTTATTCAAACTTAATATAAATCTCGAGGATATAAAAAACCCACCGTATTCAGGTGGGTTTTAATGATAATTTACCGTTCTGATAAATCAAAATGGTAAGTCATCATCTAGATCTGCTGCAGGCGCTGCTGTTGGAGCAGGTGCAGATTTCGGCGCAAAACCACTCGGGTTATTGTTGCCATAACCGCCGCCCTGATTGTTGTTAAAACCGCCTTGCTGTGGCGCTGAACCATAACCCGATTGCGGGTTATTGCCATAACCGCCTTGGTTGTTGTTCGCCTGATTATTGTTATTAAAGCGTGGCTGGTTAAAGCTGCTCTCGCCCTGATCGTTTTGAGGACGGCTAGAGTCTAGCATCTGCATTTGCTCACCACGGATTTCTGTCGTATAGCGTTCCTGACCATTCTGGTCAGTCCACTGACGGGTACGTAATGAACCTTCAATATATACTTTTGAGCCTTTACGAAGATATTGCTGCGCAATTTCACCTAAACGGTTATGCAACACGATACGGTGCCATTCCGTTTGTTCTTTACGTTCACCGGTACTTTTATCTGTCCACGAATCGCTGGTTGCGATCGAGAATTGAGTGAGAGAGCCACCATTTGCAAAAGTTTTGGTTTCCGGATCTTTACCCAAAGTACCCACTAAAATAACTTTATTTACACCACGCATTTGCCGTTTACTTCCTATATATTTCTGTATTTTACTTTATAAGAGTTATGCTTAAATGGCTACCTCTTTACCTAACAAGTGCGTTAATTGTTGTCGCGAAGCATCATCAATCTGCTGTTTATCGACTTTTACATAGGCAACTTGCTGTTCAGACATCACCACGACCTCTTCAATACCACGAATCGCCAAAAGCTGAGAAGTCCATTCGTCAGTTTGTCTGCTTTCCGGCAATCGCAGTACCAGCGATGACAGATAGCGTGGCTGAGCCAGGCCAAAACTCATCAGCAGCCAGATGATCGCGATTCCTGTCAGGATACTCCAGCCCATCGAGGTATTGTTTAGCAGCAGCAATTGTCCGCCAATCATACCGCCAAAGAAAGCCCCTAAAAACTGGCTGCTGGCATTTACGCCCATTGCCGTCGCTTTGGACTGGATCGGTGCCGCTTTCGACAACCAAGACGGCAACAGGGCTTCCATCACATTAAAGGCAATGAAGAACAACCCTAAACCAATCAGCAAGACATATTTGGATTCAAAACCAAATGCCATCACCATTAAACCCAGAATAATACCGATAATGGCCACCAGAAAAATCGCCCGCATTTTGTGGTATTTTTCTGCCAGGATAATACTCGGAAAAGCAAAAAACAGGCTCAGTACCAACAGCGGCAAATATACCCAGCCATGACTGGAAAGTGGCAGATCAGCAAATTCGATCAGCTGTGAAGGCACATAGATAAACATGGCGGTGAGCAATAAATGCAGGGTAAAGACCGACACATGCAGACGATTCAGATCCCCGATTTTGATTACCTGTTTCAACTGTGCCAGATAGCCCTGCTGAAAGTTTTGATGATGCCGCGTGACTTTCGGCACCATCAACAGCATGGCAATCGCCGCCAGGCCCATCACCGTAGTCACCCAGAATAATCCCGAGATGCCCACCAGACCCGTTAGCCAAGGCCCCAGACTAAAGGCCACCACAAAGGACAGGCCGATACTCATGCCCATCATTGCCATGGCTTTCATACGGTTTTCTTCACGGGTGACATCTGCCAGCAGTGCCATCACCACAGCCGATACCGCACCACCGCCAGCGATTGCACGGCCGATAATCACGCCATAAATGGTGTCCGACATGGCCGCAATCGCACCGCCCAGCGCAAATAATAGCAGCCCTAAAACCACCAGTGGCTTACGGCTGTAACGATCCGCAATCAGGCTGAATGGAATCTGTAACAGTGCCTGGGTCAGACCATAGACCCCGACCGCCAAACCGATCAGTGCAGGCGTCGCATATTGATATGCCTGCCCTGCCACAGAAAACACCGGGATAATCATAAACAACCCCAGCATGCGCAGTGCAAAAATACTGCTCAGGGCAAAGGTTGAACGACGTTCTAAAGCATTCATCATAAATTATGGCGATTGGGTTAATTAATCTGGAGCCCAGATTATAGGACATTCAGCTCATTAATAAGACATGAATTTTATTTGAAATAAAGATGATGCCAATCTAAAAACAAAAAAAGCGCAGCCGGAGCTACGCTTTCATTCAGGGACAGTGCTTTATTTGTCTAAAGCTGCCTGACGTTTCTTGTACTGAATCGAGGCGAATACTGCCCAGACAATAAAAGCCACACCGATCAGACCGGTCACCACTTCTGGTACATGCAGACCGGTTCCGCTGGCAATCATAATGAAAGCCAGTGCACCGATGGCATAATGCGCACCATGTTCCAGGTAGATATAGGCATCCAATGTGCCCTGCTCAACCAGATAAATCGTCATTGAACGGACAAAGATCGCACCAATTGCCAGACCCAGCATGATGATGACCACGTCTGAGGTAATCGCAAAGGCACCGATCACGCCATCAAAACTGAAAGAGGCATCCAGGACTTCTAGATAGAGGAAACCACCAATACCGGCTTTCACTACACCCGTCGGTACGCCATTTTCATCATGACGAACTGCATTGCCATTTTCATCCACTTCAGGTTCACCACCGAGCATATGACTCAGCACCTGCACCCCGATATAAATCACAATACCCCAGATTCCGGCCATGGTCACGACCAGACGCTTGGCTTCATCGACATTGGCTGCCATGATTAACAAGGCCACCAGTGCAATAAAGACCGACATCGCCGGAACACTGGCCAGGTTGGATAAACGGCGTTCTACTCGTCTGAACCAGTGGGTATCCTTTTCTTCATCCAGGAAGAAGTTCAGGAATACCATCAACAGGAAAGCACCACCAAAAGCAGCAATCTCAGGATGATGTGCCATTAAACGTGCTGAATATTCTTTCGGATCATTCAGGGCCAGACGTACCACTTCCATAAAGCCCAGGTCTGCAGTCACTGCAACAATGACCACTGGGAAGATCAAACGCATCCCGAAAACTGCAATCAGAATACCGACTGTCAGGAACAGCATTTTCCAAAAATGATCCCAACCCCGTAGGACTGAGGCATTAACAACCGCGTTATCAAAGGACAACGACACTTCCATAATCGCTAAAATAGCGGTGATGGTTAGCGCTGTGAGCATGGTTTGCAGGCCTGCGTCAGGACCATGGGTATAACCCCAATACGCAGACAAACCAAGACACACGATCGAAAATGCAATCGAGAAACCAAAATGTTTCAACATACACAACGACCTTGGATAAATTAAATAAATGTATGGCTGCGAAAGAGCAGCAATACGAATAGGAAAAGTTAAGCTAATTATGAAACTTTTAGCGCATAAACCAAAGCACTTCCTGAGCCGTTTTATCTTATTTTCTGTTTTTAAAATTTGCCGATCTTTTAAACAGCCCGATCTTTGCTATAGTGCCGCATGGTTTAACTTGAACTGCGAAGGATTTTCAGCATGAGTTTTTCACAAGAGGTATGGCAACGTAATCTCACACTTTATCAGAAGACCCTGGCCCTGCCCTTTAATCAGCAACTGGCACAAGGTACTTTAAGCCGTGAAGCCTTTAGTCATTATGTGATTCAGGATGCGCATTATTTACTGGCCTATGGCCGTGCACTGGCCGTGTGTGCCGCCAAAGCTTTTGAAGCGGACGATGTAATCCAGTTTGCCGAGGCAGCCAAAATTGCGATTGTGGTGGAACGTAGCCTGCATGATGGCTTTATGCAAGATTTTGGCATTAGCAAAGAGCAATTTGAGCAGACACCGTTGACGCTGGCATGTCATCACTATACTTCTTATCTGACTTCGACCGCCTGGTCAGAAAGCTACCCGGTGGTGCTGGCCTCGTTGCTGCCTTGTTTCTGGATTTATGCCGAAGTTGGTAAAGATATTGTCGACAACTCTGCGCCGAATAATCCATATCAAGCCTGGGTGGATACCTATTCAGGAGAGGAATTCCACACTGCGGTGCGGAATGTGATTGCGACCGTTGACCGTGTTGCGGCGCGTGTTGATGCCGATACACTAGAAAAAATGCATGCAGCTTATACGCATGCGGCCCGTCTGGAATGGTTGTTCTGGGACAGTGCCTTTGAGCAACGCCAGTGGCCTGGTCTGGATGAATAAGACGGACGAATAAAAAAAGCCCTGTTTAAGACAGGGCTTTTTGGTTATAGCTGATCAAAAAATTTCTACTGTCATAAACCGATCATAAAAACGGCTTAGTCTGAAAAAAACAAGGATAGAACTGGCCGGTACGCTAGACCTAGCTATAAGCCCCAAATTGCCGAACAATAATTGAGAATAATTATCAATTAATAAAATCAATCCCGGAAAGAGGCAGATGATATGCACACTTTAGGCACCGAAGCGATTCGGGCATTTTTTACCCTGCAATGTTGCTGGCTCAATAATGAAGAAATCTATTTGGAACAAGGCTGTCCAGATTGTAGCTCGGCAGCGACTTATCTGATTTACCATACCAACACGCATATCCAGAAACATCTGCTGAAATTTATTGAAAAGTATCGCTGTCATCAGGCGCGACGTAACGATTTGCTCGACCTGGATTTTTTCCAAAAAGACTATGAGGACTTCCTGCACATTCTGGAAAATGAAGTCAATTTTTATGCACGTCTGCATCATGATGTGTCACGTGAACGCTGCTTTGAAGAGATCGAGTCTATCTTTGAACGCCATTATGCAATGGCTTATTAGGTATTGGCCTTGTACATGATCATTGTGAATATTTAGGCAATCGACTACTGCGTTTGTTAATGTTGTGATGAATTGACCAATCACCGACATAACTTGACGTTTAAAATACTTTTATTTGCACTTGAACATTTTTCATCCGGTATCATATAAGGGTTTTTGATGAATATTCTAGGATCCTTGCATGAGCCAAAGCCACATCCGTATTCGAGGCGCACGTACCCATAACCTGAAAAATGTGAACCTTGATATACCACGCGACAAGTTTGTGGTGATTACGGGACTGTCTGGTTCAGGTAAGTCCTCGCTTGCCTTTGATACCTTATATGCCGAAGGTCAGCGCCGTTATGTGGAATCGCTGTCTGCCTATGCCCGTCAGTTCCTCTCCCAGATGGAAAAACCGGAAGTGGATTCGATTGAGGGCCTAAGTCCAGCGATTGCGATCGAACAGAAATCTACCAGTCATAACCCTCGTTCTACTGTGGGCACTATTACTGAAATTTACGACTATTTACGTCTGCTCTATGCACGTGTCGGTACACCATTCTGCCCTGAACATGACTTGCCGATGGTGGCACAGACGGTCACTGAAATGGTCGATGCTGTTAAGGTACTGGAAGAAGGCACTGCTCTTTTACTGTTAGCACCAGTGGTGCGTGAACGTAAGGGCGAATACACGGCACTGTTTGAACAGCTGCAAAGTCAGGGTTTTGTCCGCGCCCGCGTCGATGGCGAGATTATGGAAATTGATCCGCCACCTGAGCTGGATAAAAAGAAAAAACATACCATTGAAGTGGTGGTCGACCGCTTTAAGATTCGTGATGATCTGGGTAACCGTATTGCAGAAAGTTTTGAAACCGCGCTGCGTCTTGGTGGTGATATCGCGATTTTATCCTGGATGAAGGGCGAGCATAACGATCGCGTGTTTTCAGCCAAGCACTCCTGCCCGCAATGTGACCGCGCGGTGGCTGAACTGGAACCGCGTTTATTTTCGTTCAACAACCCTTTTGGCGCCTGTCCGGTCTGTGATGGTTTGGGAACCCGCAGCCATTTTAGTGCCGACAAGCTGATTCCCAATCCTGAAGTCAGCGTTAGCCAAGGCGCGATTCGTGGCTGGGACCGTCAGCGTCCTTACTATTACAGCATGATCCAGAAAGTTGCCGAGCATTTTGGTTTTTCGCTAGAAACGCCGTGGAATGAACTGGATGCCGACACCAAGAAGAAATTTCTGTACGGCACCGGCAAAGAAAAAATTGATCTGAGCTATATCGATGAACGTGGCCGTCGCCATAATCGGGTGATTCCTTTTGAAGGAATTTTGCCGCATCTGGAACGCCGTTATCGTGAAACTGAAAGTAATTATGTCCGTGACGATCTGGCGCAATATCTGTCCAATGCCGCCTGTGATGCCTGTGATGGTTCACGTCTGAATGAAATTTCGCGTAATGTGAAAATTCTGGACAAAACCATTGCCGATATTACCCGTATGTCGATCGGCGATGCTGAAAGTTATTATCAGGGCATTCATCTGGAAGGTGCACGCGGTGAAATCGCCGACAAGATTTTCAAGGAAATCCGTGAACGTCTACATTTTCTGGTATCGGTTGGCCTGAATTATCTGAGTCTGTCCCGTTCTGCCGAAACCCTTTCGGGCGGTGAAGCACAGCGAATTCGTCTGGCTTCACAAATCGGTGCCGGTCTGATGGGCGTGATGTATGTGCTGGATGAGCCGTCAATTGGTTTGCATCAGCGTGATAACGACCGTCTGTTACAGACCCTGATCCGTCTGCGTGATCTGGGCAATACCGTCTTGGTAGTCGAGCATGATGAAGATGCGATTCGTGCCGCTGACCATATTATTGATATTGGTCCGGGTGCGGGTGTACATGGCGGGCATGTGATTGCCGAAGGGACTTATGATGAAATTCTGGCCAATCCTGACTCGCTGACCGGAAAATATTTATCCGGCAAATTAAAAATCGAAGTGCCGAAAAAACGGATTCAACCACCTAAGCCTGAAGAACAGATCAAGCTGATGGGGGCATCCGGGCATAACCTGAAAAAAGTCGATCTGACCATTCCTTTAGGTATTATGACCTGTGTTACCGGAGTGTCCGGTTCGGGTAAATCGACCTTGATTAACCGTACCTTGTTACCTTTGGCGGCGACCCAGCTCAATGGTGCCACCACTTTAACTTCGGAAAAGTTTGAATCGATTGATGGTTTGCAGTTCCTCGATAAAGTTGTGGATATTGACCAGAGTCCGATTGGACGAACCCCACGTTCAAATCCGGCAACTTATACCGGTCTATTTACCCCGATTCGTGAACTGTTTTCCCAAACTCAGGAAGCCAAGGCACGCGGTTATGCCGCCGGTCGTTTCTCATTTAACGTGAAAGGTGGCCGCTGTGAAGCCTGTGAAGGTGACGGCATGATCAAGGTGGCGATGCATTTCCTGCCGGATATGTATGTGCCATGTGATGCCTGTCATGGCAAACGCTATAACCGTGAAACGCTGGAAGTGAACTATAAGGGCAAGAATATTTCCGATGTCTTGCAGATGACCGTTGAAGATGCCATGCATTTCTTTGATGCGATTCCGGTGATTCACCGTCGTCTGGAAACATTACATCAGGTGGGTCTGGGTTATATCCGTCTGGGTCAGTCTGCTACCACTCTTTCTGGTGGTGAAGCGCAGCGGGTGAAACTGGCGCGTGAGCTGGCCAAACGTGATACCGGTCAAACCCTGTATATTCTGGATGAACCGACCACGGGCCTGCATTTCCATGATATTGCCAAACTGCTAGATATCCTGCATCAGCTCCGTGACAAGGGTAATACCATCGTGGTGATTGAGCATAATCTGGACGTGATTAAAACTGCCGACTGGGTGGTGGATTTAGGCCCTGAAGGTGGTTCAGGTGGCGGTATGATTGTCGCGGAAGGTACGCCTGAACAGGTCGTGAAAGTGAAAGCGTCACATACGGGTAAATTCTTGAAGCCGTTGTTGAAGTGATTTAGAAAGGGCTCATAAGAGCCCTTCTTTTTTAAAGTTTTCTATTACATATTCAATATTTTTCTTATTCACTTGATCAGTGCTCAAACTAAGCTTTTTCATTAAAATTGATTCAATATTTTGCTTTATCAATGGAGTTAAAGTCGAATCTATATTTTGCTTCAATATAATTGTCATTAACTCGCCTTTCGTTAATGATTTTAACTCTAAATCATATGTTGACTCACTAAAAATAAAATTCTCCCAATCTTGTAGGGAAGCAGACCTTAATACTAATTTAGCTTTGTTTTTTACGCCTCTATCTAAAATATAAATTTTTAATATGTCAAATAATGAGGGCAAGCCTACCGATGGGTTTTGCCGTTTCCAACGTTTCACATACCAATGAAGTAAATTCTCTTTTTTATAACCCCATGTTGTAACATCATCCCAAATCTGCTCATAATGTTTTGGCAATGCTTGAATAAGCCAATTCAGAATTTTTCTTTTCAATTTTTTAGAAAGGTCATTCCGCCCAAATTTTTTTAATAAGAAACAATGAAAATCTAAACTTTCTAGATCATTAAACCTTAAAGACTCTTTTGATTTTTTATATAATTCTTCGCAATAGCTTGGATCAACTTGTAAATTACGCCATTGATCCATTAATCTACCAAGATCTTTTCTAATTAAATTATTTTTCTCAGAAATTAAATCTGAATTAGCTAATGCATTCAATTCTTGAAAGTCTGGCGCTCCTTTTTGATCAAACCATTTCCTGAATTCTACTAGCCATCGATCATGATCAAATATAAACAAATAAGGTAAATTTTGTAATTTTTTCAATATTACCAACTTGTCATTATTTTGTTTACTATCTTCATTAATCTTCATCAAATCAACAGCATTGTCTGTAGAAAAATCTTCCCATGTTAAATCATTTTTTTTACCAAAATCTTCAATAAAATAACCTTGTAATACTCGAACCAAAATAATTTCTTTTGTTGAATATGCAACCTCTTTTGGTAGTTGCTCTGTGAATTTTCCAAACAATTTAATAACTTTTTGGAAAAATCGAAAATTATGAATCTCTAATTCATTTGCAAATTTGACCATTAAATCACCTAATGGTTTATCTATATCTTTTGTATTTGCACGAATTAAAGGTTCTACAGAATTAATTTTAACTTCTTCATCAATTAACTTTTCTTTGTACGCAGCATATTTTTTCTTATTTTCACTCTCAGTTTTTGACTCATCTAAAATTAAAATTACTTGGCAGTTACGTTCTAATTTCAATTGGTTCGCTAAACCCATTACATCTTTAATATCAAGTTTATTCGACATACGTTCAAAATCATCAAAGCAGATAATGGCATCTTTAACTTGATTAAACATTAAACTATCAAATATCTTTGCTGAGGAGCTAATACCAAATTGAGAAATTTTGGTCTCTTTTAGAATAGAGGGTAGCCCTCTTATCCATCGAGGAATTTCAATGGCAGAGCTATTATTTTCAATATGACTATAAATATGAGTTTTTAAGTCACTTAATGACTCCAACCCAAATAAAGAAACATACACATATTTCTTTTTATTTGGATTATTCTTTCTAAACTTATTCCAAAAGAAAGTTTTACCTACTCCCCAAGATCCAGTAATAGCGATAGCCATACCTTTATTATCACTTTCTCTAAATATTTGCTCTAATCTTTCTTCTGGTTTCATCTTTATTAGCATCTAAGAGTAATAAATTTGCTTAAATTTAAATTAAAAAGTACTGGGCTAAGAATTTAAACCTCTGCCACCGCATTACGTCCTTTGGCCTTTGCTGCAAACAAAGCATCATCTGCATTTGACAATAAAGCCATCCAAGACACGGCACCAATGGCAACCCCAATACTGACCGAAATCTGAATCTCGTCTCCTGCTGCAGTCACAATATGACGCTCAGCCACTTCAGCCCGAATGTTATCGGCCACAATCAATGCCTGCTGCATCTGGATATTTTCAATCAGCACCAGAAATTCATCGCCCCCATAACGCACCAGCAAATCTGTAGCACGGACATTAGCCTGTAAACGCTCGGCCACCAGCCGAATCACCTGATCGCCAATAATATGCCCATATTGATCATTCACCTGTTTAAAATGATCAATATCAATAATCATCAAACAGGTTTGACTCAATTGACCCGGCTGATTTTCCATAAAACGGATATATTCTTCCAGCGCGAAACGGTTCGATAATCCGGTCAAGGAATCGGAATGAGCAATATTCTTTAAACGGAATTCCAGCGCATCACGTTCTTGCAACATCTGTTGCAATTTCTGAATGGCAGCGAATAAGGAATCAGAATGATTCACTTCACGCAGCCGCATATCAATTTTCTGACGACCCGAGTTTTTAGACAAACTCAACAACATGCGGCGTGCCTGAATCAGCGGCAGGAATACCTGTTTACGTGCAAAAATCATGGTTGAAATCGCGGTCAGTAATGAAATCAGCGATACCAGTACACTCCAGATCAAACGCTGCATATTGCTGTTCATTTCCTGAATAGCGGCATCTCTGCTGTATTGCAGTAGGTAAGTTTGCAGGTCTACCACAGTCGCAAATTTATCTACCATCGCTTCAGTCAGCTCTGTTCCGCTCAAACGGTAGTCACGTTGCTCCAGACTGTCACTGATCAGTTCACTCACAATCGGTAAGCCTTGCTGAATAAACTCGGTTTCTACCCGTCGATGTAAACGAATGAACTCCTCTGTTTTATCTTGAACAGGCTGAATGGTATCAATCAAGGCCCACAAATAACGCACCTGATGTTGGGTCTGTAAAGAGCGGGTAATATTTTCAGTGGGAAGCGGAGCTTCAAAAGTCACATGCGCCATGATAGACGAGGCCACACGACCGGCCTGATCACGTAAATCAGATAAAAATAGAATCTGGCTAATATAGTTATTCAGAGGGGTCGATGAGCTATCTGAAGCCACTGCCACGTCACGCAAAAGTTCACGGCAACTTTCCCAGGCAGCAAACATGGCCAGAATTGCCTGATCAAGTTCTTGCGCACTGCGTTGCTGACGCGGCATCCGGGTATAGGCATCAACCTGTGCACGCCCCTTTTTCAAACTACTTTCAAGCTGTGAAAGTTGCTGATTCAGGTTGTTAAACCCGACCTCCCTCAAGACATCAGCCGTCTGGGAGAGCTGCCGATCCACCTGCTTTCGATAGCTGATTAACTCTTGCTGATGCTGGGCAAATTCCTGTACTGAACTAGACATGGCTTTATTGGCAGGCGCACGCTCACGCGAAATTTTATTTGCCAGATCAGCGACCTGCTGTAAGGCATTCAATTGTTGATAAGTTTGTCTGGATTTTAAATAACTTTGACTGCTACTCACAATTAAGGGAATGCAGATGCAAAGTAAACATAAAATAATAATCGACATCGACCAGTACAAACGTTTACTGATCCACTCAGAGCGTAAGGTATTCATGCTGTTGTATTACGCCCCAATATGACAAGCAAAGCTAAATAGATTGATTATTATACAAATAAAACAGGATGGTCTTAAAGCCTTTAGTCTTACTTCACTTATGTTTTTAATGAATTTTTATCATCTATTATTTTCAGATACTTAAGTTAGTTCATTTGAAACTTTAATGCAGGGTTTCATAACCACAATTCCCTATAAAGTCTTACAAAAGCAAGGGAATTTAAGCAGCTAAAAAATATAAAAACTTGCTTTCTGCACTATTTACACCTGCAACAAATAGGTGCATAATGCACCGCATTAGGGCGAGTTAAATTATTCCTCAGCAGATATTTTAGTTTACCCGCAAATTTTGGCGAAAAAAGCCCGATTTTCTATGAAAATCGGGGTTTTTTTTAGCTATTGAATTTTAGACCTCTATTTTTACTTTTCAATATGCACTATTTTGGTGCTTAAAATTATTCTAATATTTATTTTTCTCATCTTGTTTTGAGTTGAAGGTTTTTTCAGAAACAGAATGATCTGAATTAAAAAATACGGGACAAAAAAAAGCCCAACCTTGGGGAAAGCTGGGCGATAAAACAAAAAATTGTGGAGAATCAGGCTAAATCACTATGAAAATGTGAACTCTAACTTGATTTTCATATTATGTAAAATTCCCCTGAAAATGTAAAGCCGATTGCTTAAGTCAAGATTATAAAACATGCCCATTTAGCTCAAAAAACAGACATCTACTCTAAGACCCAAGCTGATGATGCTTTAAAATCAAGCAATCCAATCAAGACATGAGGCGCCAGACACCTTGCACTTCTTGACAAATTTATGAATTAGCTCACCTATTATTAATTGTTTTAATAGATATATATATTATAATTAATCGTATTAATTGATTGAAATAATAACATAATTTCTCCTTAATCTTTAGTCCCGATTCTATATTTAAAGTCTAGATTTTTGTTATACAAGAGTTTTTATATAAAATAGGTTCGGAGCCTAATACTTGAATTTTACACAAAATTAATACAATGATTTAGCTTAAAAAAATAGCGATTTCGAATTGGATTGACTTAATAAATTGTTACAATACAATATGTTCAAAAGTTGTACACATCTTGTAACAAAACGGTAAATATCATGAAAAAACTCGGTTTAGCCACTGCTTTATTATTAGCCATGACCGGTGCTCAAGCATATCAATTTGAAGTTCAAGGTCAATCAGAGTTCATCGACAACACTGCAAATGAACAAGACTTCACTGGTGCAGTTCAAGGTACTTACTACTTCAACAATGTTGATGCTTCTAAAGGTCCTTTAGCTGAAGCTGCTTTTTTAAACCAAGCATCTAATGTTTCTGCTGCTTATACATACGGCGAAGACGGACAAGAATTTGGTGACCGCACTGTGCACCATACTTTCGGTGTAAAAGGTGAAGCGTATATCCCGACTAACGTTGTTCCTGCTTATGCAAGCGCTTCTTATAGCCATACCATCGCGGATAACAAAGCGGGCGACGTAGACGGCAATGGTGACCGTTATGCATTAGAACTAGGTGCATTACTAATCCCTAACTTCTTGGTTGCTGTGGGTTATACCAGCGTTGCTGACCAAACTTCTTATGATGCTTTCAACATGTTTAACAACGGTGTTGCTAAAGCTGCTCTTGAATCTGGCACAATCAATGAAGACCAAGACGCAATCACTGCCCGCACTAAATATGTAGGCGCGATTGACGGTACTAACATGTCAATTGGTTTTGAAAGTGGCCTGGTTTATGGTGAAGATACTGCCTACAACTTAGGTACAACTCTTTTCCTTAACCCACAGTTAAGCGTTGGCGCATCTTATATGGAATCTAGCTTTGCTGGTTCTCCAGACAAAGCTTGGGGCGCGAACGTAAACTACTTCATCACTCCTGCTGTTGCAGTTGGCGCATCTTATGTAAATGCAAATGCTGAAGGCCAAGCACTGGATACACAAACGATTGGTGTAAATGCCAAATTCCGTTTCTAATTTCTGATTAGATTCTGAATCAAAAAAGGACGCATATTGCGTCCTTTTTTATTGTTTTATGACTTCGTTTACTCAGGTGTACGTACCAGACTTAAGAAGTGCAAATGACGTTCATATTGATCAATGATATCCTGCAATAGATCTTCTTGCGTCCACTCCATCACATCATAACCCTGCCCACCTTCTCTTAAAAAGACTTCTGCCTGATAGGAATCTACGCTCGCATTCTCCAGTTCAGCCATAAAGCTTGGACTTAAAGTCTGGGTGGCATTGACCTGATAGATAAAATTAATTTCATCCTGATGATCAACACGGAGCTGTATACCGTCTTCTAGCGGGCTAATCACCACTTGTAATCGGCGCCGTTTCAATTCACTTTGAAAGCTGAGAAATGCCTTATTCACTGTATTGTGAATATACTGCTGCACCTCTTCCTGAGTGTGCGGATAATGCATAATCAGGCCTAATCGCTGTTGCCAGCTGCGCGGATTCTGGATCGCACGCGGGGTAATCCGTGCGGCTTGCAGCGCATGCATTTTGGTAACATCCAGATGTAAGGCTTTGATTAATCCCCAGCACATCAGCAGCATAATGAAGGTAAATGGCAAGGCGCTCATGATCGTGGCCGATTGCAAGGCTTCTAAGCCACCCGCCAGCAAGAGGATGATGGCTAACAAAGCCATGAGCACGGTCCAGAATAGACGCTGCCAGGTCGGTGAATTTTCACTTTTTGCTGTCAGATAATCAGTCACCAATGCCCCTGAATCGGCAGAAGTCACAAAGAACAGCATCACTAGTAAAGTCGCAATGATACTGGTTACTGAGCTAAAAGGCAGATTAGCTAAAAATTCGAATAGAGCCACAGATGAATCACGCTGAACTGCTTCTAGCAAGCTGGTATTGGCTTCATGCATAATGCTATACAGCGCGGCATTGCCCATAAAACCCATCCAGATCAGGGTAAATCCGGTCGGAATCAGCAATACACCCACGATAAATTCACGAATACTGCGCCCTTCCGAGACCCGGGCAATGAACATCCCGACAAATGGCGACCAGGAAATCCACCAGGCCCAGTACATGATGGTCCAGCCGCCAATCCAGCCACTTGGCTGATAGGCATACAGATTAAAGGTCATGCTAAACAGATTAGAGACATACTGGCCGGCATTCTGAATAGTCGTCTGTAACAGATAAATACTCGGACCTGCCACAAAGACAAAGATCAGCAACAGCAGTGCAAGCACCAAATTTAGTTCAGATAAACGTTTAATTCCTTTATCTAATCCAAAAAATACGGAAGTCGCTGCCATGGTACTCACGACAATGATCAGAATCACCTGAGTGCTAGGTGCCTGTTCAACACCAAACAGGTAATTCAAGCCTGAATTGATCTGTGTGACCCCAAAACCCAGTGTGGTGGCCACACCAAATACCGTACCAATAGTGGCAAAGGTATCTACGCCATCTCCAATCGGACCATAGATCTTTTGACCAATCAGCGGATATAAGGCCGAACGAATTTTTAAAGGCAATTGATGCCGGTAAGCAAAATAAGCTAGCGATAGGCCAACCAGCGTATAAATGGCCCAGGCATGTAAGCCCCAGTGGAAAAAGGTGACCCGCATAGATTGTTGTGCAGCCAGTACAGTTTCCGGTTCACCGGCAGGTGGCGTAACATAATGCATCACCGGTTCGGCCACACCAAAGAACATCAGGCCAATCCCCATGCCTGCGGTGAATAACATCGCAAACCAGGAGGCACTGCTATATTTCGGTTGACTATGCTCGGGCCCCAGTTTGATTTTGCCCATATCCGACAGGGCAATATAAGCCAGAAGGATGATAAATATCGCCACCGACAATACATAGAACCAGCTAAAGGACGTGGTAATCCACTGGTTCAGTTGCTGGGTAAAAACTGAAAAAGCATCGGGTGCAAATACGACCAACGCTAAAAATATCGCAATAATGGCGACAGTACTGATAAAAACATTTGGATTGATATTGGCAAAACAGGATGGTTTTGTGGAAGGCATACATCCTCCATTTTTTAAAAATTGGATCGACAAACAGCGTCAAATAATTATTGGTAAGGTCAAAATGATCAGACAGATTCAGTCTATGGGAGCTAGATCTCCTGCTATTTTAGGATGTGACACAAAATAAAGCCGTTAAGTTACTGTAACAAATACAATAAAAGGATGAGTCTCATTGCCCAGGCGGGTTTTCTCTATTTTTCACGTTCTTTTTATGCGGTAGACGTGCGATATATTGCAAGGCAATTAAGCGGGATACAATCAGCGCCAGATACATCACCCCGACAAACATCTGGATAATGGCTAGCATCCGTGCGACCGGACTGACCGGCATGATATCAGACAGTCCTGTTGCAGATTGCACACTGAAACTAAGAAAAATCAGATCCAGCCAGGGTTGATAGGCTTGCAGATCGGGGTCTGAAAAGCTGTACGGCACCAGCAGCTGACAGATACTGTAGAGGAAGGCAAAGCCCCAGGCCAGCAAGGTAAATACTGCGCCAGCGGCAAAGAGTTCATCCTTGGTCAGATAACGGTCATGAAACATATAACGCAGTAGGCCATAGGCTGCACTAAAATAAGCACCAGCTTCAAACAGGTGGGCGGTGACATGGATCCAGGTATAACGCAGTCCCAGCACAATCAGGGAGGAAAAGAGAATTGCGCCGGCGACAAAGCTGAGTCCTAAAATGGTAAACATCGGAGTCTGGCGAATGACTCTGGCAATCACCAGCAAAACCAGAACACCCAGTACCCAGGTTCCCGCCCGATAAGACATGCTTCCATAACTCAATACCGACAAGAGCAAGATCAGCAATTGCAGGCACAACAGCCATGCCGAAGGCAAATGGGTAAAGCTGTTCCAGAACTGCTGCAGAGATTGCTTCATAATGCCCTTCTTGTTGCTATTCTTGTTACTATCTTCATGTAGGGAATACATTGTTATTGTTAACAGCTTTTAACATAGCATGCTCAAAGCCACTTGCAGATATACGCTTTGTATGAAAATTACTGAAATAACACTGCACAAATCCAGCCAGCTCAATGCAATACGGCATTTATCCTAAAGAAAAAACTTGATGATATCTCCATAAAAAAAGCCCCTGACGGGGCTTTTTTAGCGTAGCGCAGATCTTAGTGATCCGATGCGCCTGAGATACCAATACCGGTTTGTGAACGTACAAACTGGGCATCAAAGGCTTTGCGTTCTGCCTGAGCCTGTGCCGAATTATCCGTCACAGAGAACAACCAGCAGCACAAGAATGACAATGGCATCGCGAAGATTGCAGGACCATTGAACGGGTTCACTGGCGTATCAGAAATACCCAAAGTATCGACCCATACTGCTTTAGACAGCACAATCAAGGTTACTGCGGTTACCAGACCTGCAACACCACCAATCACTGCACCACGTGTCGTCAAGCCTTTCCAGAACATAGACAATACCAGTACCGGGAAGTTGGCACATGCCGCAACAGAGAATGCCAGACCGACCATGAAGGCTACGTTTTGTTTCTCGAACAGAATCCCGAGAATCATCGCGAAGATCGCAAGACCTAAAGTCGCAATTTTAGACATACGTAGTTCAGATTCAGGCGTGGTTTGGCCTTTCTTCAACACGTTGGCATACAAGTCATGCGAAATTGCTGAAGCACCTGACAGGGTCAAACCAGCAACGACCGCAAGAATCGTGGCAAATGCAACTGCAGAAATGAAGCCCATGAACAGGTCGCCGCCCACTGCATCAGACAGGTGCACCGCCGCCATGTTATTACCACCCACCAGCTCCAGCTTGCCAGTCACAGCCATTTTCGCAACATCAAGGAATTGCGGGTTGTTCGATACATATAGAATCGCACCAAAACCAATGATGAAGGTTAATAGGTAGAAATAACCAATAAAACCTGTAGCAACTACGACTGATTTACGCGCTTCTTTGGCATCTTTTACCGTGAAGAAACGCATTAGGATATGTGGCAGACCTGCGGTACCAAACATCAATGCCAGACCTAAAGAAATCGCATCAATCGGATTAGATGCCAGACTACCCGGACCCATGATTTTGGTCGCATCTGTCAGGCTCAAGTCATGTACTTTTGAGTAGACACCAATCGCCTGTTCAAACATGTTGGTAAAGCTGAAGCCCACACCTTTCATAACCATGAATGCCATAAAGGTTGCACCAGACAGCAACATCACCGCCTTGATGATCTGTACCCAAGTGGTTGCCAACATACCGCCGAACATCACGTAGGCCATCATCAACAAGCCAACGATCACGACTGCAATGTTATAGTTCAGACCGAATAGAAGTTTGATCAGCTGACCTGCACCCACCATCTGTGCAATCAGATAGAACGCGACCACAACCAGTGAACTTAAAGCAGCCAAGGTACGTACCGGTTTTTCCTGTAGACGGAAAGACACTACGTCTGACAGGTTGTATTTACCCAAGTTACGCAGACGTTCTGCCACCAGGAACAATACGATCGGCCAACCGACCATAAAGCCCAGTGAATACAGCAAGCCATCAAAGCCTGACAGGAACACCATCGCGGAAATACCCAGGAATGATGCTGCTGACATATAGTCACCGGCAATCGCCAGGCCATTCTGGAAACCAGAAATACCGCCACCGGCCGTATAGAAATCTGTGGTGCTGGTGGTTTGTTTCGCTGCCCATTTGGTAATGAACAGTGTTGCACCGACGAAAATCACAAACATGATAATCGCGTGCCAGTTGGTCGCCTGCTGTTCTGCTGCACCCAGATCAGGACCAGCGAAAGCCATACCTGAGGCCATTGCAGTTGCAGCAAGAGCAATAAGAGAATTCCATTTCATCTTAGTGGTGTCCTTTTTCATGAGCAATCGCTTCGACTTCACGGATTGCTTCTTCAGTCAATTGATCAAGTTTGTTATTGGCAATGTAGGAATACACACCACACAAGATAAACGACAGGACAATGATACCCAGACCGAGTGGAATACCCCACGTAGTCACACCACCTGAAATTGAAGACAATAGAAATTCTTTGTTGTAACCAACCAGCAACATGAAACCCACATAGACAAATAGCATAATGCCGGTCAACGTCCAGCTGAGCATACTTTTCTTGCGGACCATTTCCTTGAATTTTGGATTTTGTAGAATACGATCTACTTGTACCTCATCCATAATTACTACTCCTGTAGCCCAACCTTGGGCTGCCTATTTTTTAATTCGAATTATCACTGTTGCAAGTTAACAATAATCGTAGGTGCTTGTAATTTAGACTTTGGTCGTTAAAAAATGATCAATTTAAACTGTAGCGTTCACGATGCGTTATCATAGCGGCATGCTCAGTACACATCAGGCTATATGAACAGTTGGCTCATCATAGGGGTACTCGCCCTCTATATCGCATTACTCTTTATCTGCGCTTTCTACGGGGAAAAACATGCCAGCCGGCTGAGTACCCGTGGGCGTATGCTATTGTTTAGTTTAACTTTAGGAGTGTACTGCTCCTCCTGGACCTTTTACGGCGCCACGGGTGCTGCGGTACGTGAAGGGATTATTTTCCTGCCGATCTATCTGGGTCCGCTACTCTTTGTTGCTGTCGGCTATGACATCTGGCGCCGTCTGGGACGGGTGAGACAGCATCATGCCATTTCTTCGATCGCTGACTTTGTCGCAGCACGCTATGGTAAAAGTGGTCCCCTCGCCTCGCTGGTAACCATTCTGGCGGTGGTAGCGATTGTGCCTTATCTGGCCTTGCAGTTACGTGCGATTGCCTTAAGTGCCGCCGTCATCCTGGAACCTTCCGCAGGTGTAACCGGCACGACCAATGGCGTGCTGTTTCTGACTGGGGTTCTGGCGATACTGGCGATGATGTTTGGTACCCGGCAGATTGCCAATACTGAACAGCATGGCGGGTTGATGCTGGCCGTGGCATTTGAGTCTTTTGTTAAACTTTTTGCCCTGTTGGCAGTTGCCTGTTTCTTTATGTTTGAAGCACCAGAAAATCTGGCACAGATCAGTAGCGATATCAGTACCACTTTTCATGATGTGCAACTGTTTGGCGTACCACAAAGTTTCTGGATTCAGACCTTGCTGGCGGCACTGGCCATTATCTGCCTGCCGCGCCAGTTCCATGTAGCGGTGGTTGAGCTGCGCGATGAAAAACATATCCGCGGTGCGCGGCGCTGGTTTGCGGTCTATTTGATTCTGACTACCCTGGCGATTATTCCCATTGCCAGCTGGGCGCTACATGCTGCACCACAATACCTGGCCATTCCGGATGTGGCGGTACTCTCTTTGCCACTCAGCTATAATCAGGACTGGCTCACTTTATTAGCCTTCTTGGGTGGTTTCTCTGCCTCTACCGGGATGCTGCTGGTGTCTTCCGTGGCACTGTCAATCATGCTCAGTAATGACCTGATCATGCCGGCGTTGTGGCGCTTAAAGCTGATTTCCCGGCATGACAAACGCTTGCCGCTGGTACTGAAATTTACCCGCAGGGTCTGTATTCTGGGCGTGATGTTGATGGGCTTCCTGTTCTTCAACTTCTTTAATGATATTGACCAGCTCTCGGTTTTTGGTCTGCTGGCATTTAGTGCGGTGGCACAATTCGCCCCTGCCCTGATCGGTGGCCTGTACTGGCGTGGCGGTAGTAAACAGGGTGTCTATGCCGGACTGTTGACCGGTTTTGCCTTGTGGGCTTATACCCTGCTGTTTCCGACCATTTTGCGCAGCCTGCCCGAAGCCTATAGCAGCTTTAGCCAAAGCTTGCTGAATCAAGGTCCTTTTGGCTGGAACTGGTTAAGACCGGAAGCCCTGATTGGTTTTGAGTCTTTTGATCCGCTGACGCATGGAGTAGTCTGGGCACTGGGCTTAAATACCCTGCTGTATATCTGGATTTCCCGTATTTTCCGTCCGAGTATTGCCGAACAGATTCAGGCCGAAAGTTTCTTCTATTATGAAACCAAGCCACTACCCTCGCAGAGTCCTTCTACCGAGGTCAGCTATTCGCATCAGGATGTCGCCCGTTTAAAAGTCGGTGACCTGATTACCCTGGCCAAACGCATTACCGGTGAAGGGCCCACTACCCGCGCTTTTCAGCAGTTCTGCACCCAAAACAGTGTTGAACTGAATGAAAACAGCAGTGCCAATGGCATGTGGTGGCGTTTCACTGAGCAATATCTGGCGGGGACTATCGGGGCAGCCTCGGCACGTACCCTGTTGACCACAGCTATGGTTAATAATGGTTTGGCATTGGGTCAGGTCGCCAATATTCTCGATCAGGCCTCGCAATGGCAACGCTTTAATCAGAACCTGATCATGACCATGATTGATCACATGACCCAAGGGGTCAGCGTAGTCGATGAAAACATGTGTCTGGTCGCATGGAACAATCAGTATCTGAAACTGTTCGATTATCCGACCGATATTGTCTATGTCGGTTGTCCAATCGCAGACCTGATCCGTTATAACGCTGAACGTGGTGAATGTGGCCCGGGCTCGGTTGAAGAACATGTACGGAAACGGATTCACTGGATGCAGGTCGGCAGTGCCCATGAATTTGAACGGATTCGTAAAGATGGCCGCGTCATTCAGATGCGCGGCAATCCGATCGAAGGCGGCGGGTTCGTTACCACTTTCGCCGATATTACTGCCTTCCGTGAAAATGAAGCCGTGCTTGAAGCCCGCGTTCAGGACCGTACCCAGCAGCTGGCCCATGCATTGTCCGAGCAGCAACTGGCGCGTGAACAGGCCGATAAGGCCAATATGTCAAAAAGCCGCTTCATTGCAGCCGCCAGTCATGACCTGTTGCAGCCAATGCATGCCGCGCGCCTGTTCAGTACCGCACTCGAACAAAGCGTGCAGAATGATGAAGACCGCAAGACCTTACAACAACTGGATCGTGCTTTGCATGGTGCAGAAAGCATGTTGTCTGCCCTGCTGGATATTGCCCGACTGGAAGGCGGCACCATTCAGCCGAAACGTCAGGCTTATCCGCTGCATGACCTGCTCAGCGATCTGGAACTCCAGTTCAAATCCATCGCTGCACAGCGTGGTATCAAGTTCAGTGTGCATGATGCACAGTTCTGGATTGATACCGATCCACAATGGATTCGCCGCATTATCCAGAACTTTGTCAGCAATGCGTTGCGTTATACTGCCAGAGGTAAAGTGGTGGTCGGTGTATTACGTTCGAGCAGCAGACCGAATCATATCCGTATTGGCGTCTGGGATACTGGCCCGGGCATTGCCGAAGAACAGCGCATCAAACTGTTTCAGGAATTTGAACGTTGCGGCCACACCTCGCCTTGGGGTGAACAGGGTCTGGGCCTAGGTTTGGCGATCGTACAACGCATGACCAGCATGCTGGACTATCCGGTACATGTGTCTTCTGCGCTGGGTAAAGGTTCCTGCTTTATGATTGAAGTGCCTGTGATCGAAGCACCAAAAGTTGTCGCAGCACCGGTTCAGGCCGTACCTTTAAAGAGCAAGGCCTTTAAGATTCTGTGTCTGGATAATGATGAAACCATTCTGGAAGGCATGTCGACCTTATTGACCAAATGGGGCTATCAGGTGTTTAAAGCCACTGAACCTGAACAAGCAGCCATGCTGATTCAGCAGGAAAATATTCAGGTCTGGCTGGTGGATCAACATCTGAATCAGGACAAGATCGGTCTGGATTTCATTCTGGAACATCGTTCGAAGGATATTCCGGTCGCGTTGATTACCGCCGATTCCGATCCGGAATTGCCGCAACGTCTAAAAGAGCTAAACATTGTTCTGCTGAAAAAACCGCTGAAACCGGCCTCATTACGTTCATGGTTATCTGGACTGAAAATTTCCGACTCCTAAGTAGATAACGATCTGATCAATGCCCATTTCACACCCTGAAATGGGCATTTTTTATACTCAACTGCCACATAAACTTACCTAGCTTGCATAAAATTTATTCTAATGTGCTAAAAGCAGCAAATATGCCGAAAATACAGCTGAATAAATTGACCAAAATGCTCATTTTTTAATTCACTATGGCAAAAACTGACGAATGTATTAATGTACATGTGTACACTTAGTTACAATTAATTATCTTATTGTTTTTAATAAAAATTAAAGAGTAATTTTCCACTACTATAACTTTAGTCGTATTTTTATCCCTTGTACTTGGCTCTAAAAATAGAGGAATAAGAAACGATCAGTTTCCATCTCATGTAGCCTTAATTTTTTTGGTCGCTGATCTATTTCTGCATATCGGAGTTCTTCACATGAACATAGATCAAAACCAAGGCCTGAATCAGACCCAGCAGTTTCACCGTCAATATGGCGCCAACGCCTTATTGCCAAGCATTGACTGGGCACAGATCTTTAAATACAGCAAGCTGAATGATGCCCAGTATCAGGCACTGGAAACGCTGTATCAGAGTGCAGTCCCCCTGGCACTGCAAGTCTTTGATGAATTACATTTTGATGTCTTCGAACCTTATGCCTACAAGCCGCAAGGTCTGGGCCTCTTTGAAAAGATTGCTGAACAGGAAGACAAGCTGATTCAGTCTTTAGAAGCTGAAACAGAGGATCTTCCGGCAAAAACCCGTCATCAGATCTGGAGCATGTTGCTGCGTGGTGGCGCAGTACTGGTCTTTAAGGCCTGGCTGGGTAAGGTCAAAAATGAAGAAGATTGCCTGGACACCAGCCAGTTCGATGAGCTGTCTGATCTGTTATTTATCAAAACCTGCCCACATGAGCTGGCGCAGCGTTTACATGTCGACCCGAATACGCGCGACGAACATGTCTTCCTGATGTATGACAATGAAGTTTATCTGGATCGTTTTAACAGTCTGGAAACTGCAGCGCTGTTTGTCGATCTCGGTGTTTATGATGCGACTTTCCTGAGTCTGCGTGATGATCACGTGGCGGAATATCTGAAATCGAAAGGTTATGTCACTGAAGAGCAGATTGATGAATTGCAATGTGCCTTAAATCCTTTGTTTTGTGATGATTTCACCCGCAAACAGGATTATATCGCCTAGCTGACTCAGGCCTTTGCACTACAATTTTGCAGATTTCGCCCATAAAAAAAGACCTCCAAGGAGGTCTTTTTCAATTCGGCTATGCAGAACTTACATTTTGCGGTCTTCAATATTCAGTGCATTAATGGCCAATACCGCTTGCGTCCGGTTTTGTACGCCAAGCTTACGGAAGATTGCAGTCACATGTGCTTTAATCGTCGCTTCTGACACATCCAGCTCATAAGCGATCTGCTTGTTTAATAAACCTTCAGCCACCATCATCAATACCCGGAACTGTTGCGGCGTCAAAGACTGGATCCGTTCTGCCAAAGCCGTTTCATCGGCAGCACGCGGATCAAAATTCATATTGGCTGGCAGATTTGGCGGTAACCAGATTTCACCTTCTAGCACTTCACGAATCGCTTCACCGATATGGCTTGGGTGAGCAGATTTAGGAATATAGCCCATCGCACCATGCGCGATCGCACGCTGGATGATGCTGACTTCTTCATGTGCAGACACAACAATAATCGGTAAAGACGGATACTGTGCGCGGACATGCACCAGGGCAGAAAAGCCGGAAGCGCCCGGCAGGTTTAAATCCAGCAGCACAAGATCAGGCTCAGGGCCATTTTCTAGACGTTCATAAAATTCATTGACTGCCGCAGTTTCATGAATCTGGGCTTGTGGCAGGCTATAACGTACAGCTTGAATCAAAGCATGACGAAATAGTGGATGATCATCAACGATTAAAATATTCATAGGCAACGTGAGAGAGATCTTGGCACGGTAGTCCCTATTCTAACCACACAACCCGGTTAAGGATATGCAAGACACTACAATTTTTAAAATAATATGCAGTTTTTCTTCAAAATTGCCCATTTTTGCACTATTGCAATAATTGTTTAATTCTCATCACTTTTTTATATATCACTTATTCCTCACTGAAAAAGCTTATCTTTGTTCAATATAAATATAAATATCATTCACTTACCCACAAAACCTTCCTTAAAAATCAGGCCTTTGTCGTATATCGCAAAATCAGATAACTTTTCAGCTTTTCGTTATTTTACAGCCCTTCGCTGAATCGGGATTAATAGGGTCATTCCGAGATTATCCCTATTTTTCAGGTTCTAAATATGTCTAATTTTAATGCGCAAAAACCCTTAAATATTGTTGCCGTATCTGGCGGTTTAAATCATCCCTCAAAAACCGAAGCCTTGGTTCAGGCCATTCTGGATGAGCTGGGTGAAGCGACACCGATCAATGTGCATTTCATTAAATTTAGCGAAATTGGTTCGCTCTTGGGCGGTGCAATTTACCGCAATCAGTTGCCACAACGCGTTCAGGATGACCTGGCAGCAGTAGAAGCCGCAGATGCGCTGATTGTGGGCACTCCTGTGTACCGCGCTTCATTTACCGGCCTGTTCAAGCATTTCTTTGACTTTGTCGAGCAAACGGCGCTGGTCGATGTTCCGGTATTACTGGCGGCCTCTGGTGGCAGTGACCGTCATGCGCTGGTGCTTGAACATCAACTGCGTCCCTTATTCAGCTTCTTTCAGGCACAGACTTTACCGATTGGGGTCTATGCCACCGACCGCGATTTCACCCCTGAATATACTATTCACAGTGAATTGCTCCGCGACCGGATTACCCTGGCTGTGGCGCGTGCATTGCCGATTCTTGAATGGGCACCAGCCAAGGGACAACGTGCTGAAGTCATCAAAGAAAAAACCATTCAAGCGAGTCAAAATCTGGGCATTAACAAGCAGATCGAACAGGAAGAAGTGCTGCCTTCAGCAGCCGTGCCGAGCCTGGATGCCGCAGAATCGCGCTTGCACAGCAAGAAAGCACCAAAGACTCAAGTGGCTTGAACACAGCATTGCAGAGGGTGATGAATATGTCGAATGATAAAAATATCGTATTTGCCTATTGGGTGCCGAATGTCAGTGGTGGCCTGGTGGTTAGTAATATCGAGCAGCGCACCGACTGGAGCTATGACTATAACGTGCGTCTGACACAAACCGCTGAACAGGCAGGCTTTGATTATGCTCTGACCGAGATCCGTTTTACTGCCGGCTATAACGCAGAAAACCAGCATGAATCGGTCAGCTTCAGTCATGGCATTCTGGCCAAAACTGAACGCCTGAAAGTCATTGCCGCGATTCTGCCGGGTCCATGGAAGCCGGCACTGGCTGCAAAACAACTGGCGACGATTGACCATCTGAGCAATGGCCGGATCGCGATCAATGTGGTCAGTGGCTGGTTCCGCGGTGAGTTTGATGCCATTGGTGAAGAATGGCCGGAACATGACGAGCGTTATGCCCGTTCGGAAGAGTTTATCCGTAGCCTAAAAGGAGTCTGGAGCCAGAATAACTTTAATTTTGAAGGTAAATATTATCAATTCAAAGACTATACCCTGAGTCCAAAACCGCTACAAAAACCGCATATTGAAATCTTTCAGGGCGGCAGTTCCCGGGCAGCACGTGATATGGCTTCTCGCGTATCTGACTGGTACTTCACCAATGGCAATACCCCGGAAGAGCTGAAAAAACAGATCGATGATATTCGTGAAAAAGCCAAGGCAAATCATCACTCGGTGAAAATTGGTGTAAATGCCTTTGTGATTGCACGCGATAGCGAAGAAGAAGCCCAGGCCGTCTTGCAGGAAATTATCAGCAAGGCCAATGTGCAGGCGGTAAAATCTTTTGGTGAGGCCACCCGTGAAGCCGGCGCAGCAAGTCAGGAAGGTGAAGGCAACTGGGCCAAATCCACCTTTAAAGATCTGGTGCAATACAATGACGGGTTCCGCACCAATCTGATCGGGACACCGCAGCAGATTGCTGAACGGATTATCGAACTGAAAAAAGTTGGCGTTGATTTGATTCTCTCAGGCTTCCTGCATTTTATTGAAGAAGTCGAATATTTTGGCCAGAAGGTGCTGCCTTTGGTCCGTGAGCTTGAAGCACAACAGGCAACGCCTGTGCAGCAAGAAGAAGCTGAGCCCGTATAATCATTCCAATAAATCTCAGCAGACTCACTCCCTCCCTCAAGGCTCGGCTTGGGGGATTTTTTTATGTGATAAAATTGTTGTCTGGCTAGGTTTGAGACCAGCAATTCCTTAAAATTCTGCACTAACGACTTTCCAAGAATTTTAACAATGCAACTGATCTGGTTTCGTCAAGACCTCCGCATTCATGATCATGCCGCGCTCTGGCATGCCACCCAGCAAGGCAGCTGTATAGCACTGGTGGTGCTCTCTCCTGAACAATGGAAGCTGCATCAGGATGCCCGGATTAAAATCGATTTTTATCTGCGCCGCCTCGACGTCTTAAAGCAGCAGTTAGCGCAGCTGAATATTCCATTAATCATTTTAAATGTTCCCTTATGGCAAGACCTGTCTGCCGAAATGCTAAGTCTGTGCCAAAAACTGCAGATTGATACGCTACATGCCAATATTGAAGTGGGCGTGCATGAACTGCAACGTGATGCACAGGTACAGCAGATGCTGGAACAGCAGCAGATCCGGGTCGAGCTGTATCATGATCGCAGCCTGTTTCCACTGACCAGTATCCGCAATCAGTCCAATCAGCCCTATCAGATCTATAGCGCATTCAAGAAAAAGTGCTATGAACGACTGATTCAGAATATACCGGGCTGCTATCCTGCCATTCAGCTTCAAGATCCGCTTGAATTACCCGCTCAGTTGACCAGTTTTGATCTGGTAAAATTTGCGGCTGATTATTCTGTCGATCATACTGCCCAGCTCTGGCCTGTGGAAGATCAAGCTGCCTTTGAGCTGCTCGATGATTTTATCGAGGATAAAATGGCTCATTATAAAACCGAGCGAGATCTACCTGCAGTCGATGGTACCAGCCGCCTGTCACCGTATCTGAATATTGGTATTCTCTCGATCCGTCAATGTATGCAGACCCTGTTTAAGGATGGATATTTCCAGATTGATGATATCGGTCAGCAGACCTGGCTGGATGAACTGCTGTGGCGCGAGTTTTATCTGCATACCCTGTTTGATTTTCCCCGTGTATCCAGGCATCAGCCTTTTAAGGAAAATACCGATAATATCCAGTGGCGCAATGCACCTGAAGATCTGGCTGCCTGGCAACAAGGACAAACCGGGATTCCGATTGTCGATGCCGGCATGCGGCAAATGCGAGCCACTGGCTGGATGCATAACAGGGTGCGCATGATTACTGCGATGTTCCTGTGTAAAAACCTGCTGATAGACTGGCGTCTGGGAGAAAGCTGGTTCATGCAGCATCTGATTGACGGTGATCTGGCGGCGAACAATGGCGGCTGGCAATGGTGTGCCTCGACCGGTATGGATGCCGTACCTTATTTCCGGATTTTTAACCCGGTCAGCCAGTCACAGAAGTTTGATCCAAATGGGGATTACATCCGTCAATGGGTGCCGGAACTGGCGCATCTGGATGCTAAATCTATTCATGAACCCTATGCCAAAAATCCGGATCTTGAACTGGATTATCCAAAACCGATCGTGGATTTAAAAGTCTCTCGTGTAAGAGCGATTGAAGCTTTCAAGCAAATTTAAAACCAAACTTTTTCATCCAGAATAAAACAGCCTCTGATAAAGAGGCTGTTTTATTTTCAGATCAGGAATAAAAGCTTGGATCAGGCACTTTTCCAGTCAGCACCCATTCCCCCACTTCCTGATACTTATAATCGATCGGATCATGCAAGGTCTGGGTGCGGACATTGCGCCAGAAGCGGTCCAGATTGAGCTTGGCCGTGGTGGCCCGCGCACCCATCACCTGGAAAATATTCTGGGTAATATAGAGAGAGGTATTGGTTGCGGCAATTTTAGCTGTGGCAATGGCAACCGAGACTTCACCGCGCTGTTCGGCACTTAAATCATTCCCAAGCTCCCAGGCTGCCTGTAAACCCTGAACTGCTTTATCTGCGAGTAAGCGTACACCTTCTAGCTGTACATAGAACTCGGCAAAATGCTTCTGGGTAAAAGGATCATTCACTGCATCGTCTGCCAGTGATTTGGACCAGGCTTTTTGGGTCTGTACGCCCTGTCTGGCGATTTCAAATGCTCCTTCTGCCACGCCCAAAAACAGATGCACGAAAATCAGCTGGGCAATCAAAGGCCGTAGACTGGAATACGGCGTACTCAGTGGACCTGGATTTAACAGCAATTCATCTTCATGAATGTTGACCTGCTCAAAATGGCTGGTACCACTGTCGGTCTGGCGTTGGCCTATATTGTTCCAGTCACCCAGAAAACTCACACCCTCTCGCTGGGTCGGAATCACACCTATCAGCAATTTTCCGGCTTCGTTATAGCCCGAACACAACAACATATCTGAATCGATCGAACCCGAGCAGAAGCTTTTATCACCATGGAAAATATATTCGTTTTCTGAAACTTTTATGGCTGTGGTACGACGATCCAGTGGATTTAGAGTATTACCCCAAAACAGATTATTTTGGGCAGTCTGTTCAAACCACGCACCATATTGTTCAGGTTGAGAAAATAATTGAACGGTCGCAATCAGCAAATGGTGAAAGCCGTAGACATGGGCCAATGAACTGTCGACTTGGGCAATGGTCTGAATGGTGCTAAAAATGGTCTGCCAGTCGGCACCCTGACCACCATAGTGCTTCGGAATAGACAGGCCAAGCAAGCTACTCTGGCGAATCAGGTCACGTTCGGCTTTGGGATTCCCCCCCTGTTTATCCCGTTCTGCTGCAGTCTGGGCGAAAGTTTCAGCCAGTTGCCGGGCAATCTCTAAGGGCAACTGATCGAGATATGATTGTCGTATATTCATTGTTTTTGGACCTATATTCAGCATGGCTTGAGCTTAGCAGATTGCAGCCTGTCACTATATCCGAAAGCATGCAGAGCTTATTCCTGATATAAAAATACCGGCTGTGTACAGCCGGTATTTTTATTCTAGTGATTAAGCAGTATTGCGCTGTACTTCGGCAATCAGATGATCCACCACTTGCGGTTCAGCCAAGGTCGAGGTATCGCCCAGGCTGTCCAGTTCATTGGCGGCAATCTTTCTCAGGATCCGACGCATAATTTTCCCGGAACGGGTTTTTGGCAAAGCCGGTGCCCAGTGCAGCGCATCCGGGGTCGCTACCGGACCAAGAAGCTTGCGCACCCAGCTGACCAGTTCGGCACGTAATTGATCTGAACTGGCCACATCAGCCTGCAAGGTCACAAAAGCACAAATTCCCTGGCCTTTAATGTCATGCGGCATCCCGACTACAGCGGCCTCAGCCACGGATTCATGCGCCACCAATGCACTTTCAATTTCTGCTGTACCTAAGCGGTGTCCGGATACATTCAGGACATCATCGACACGGCCGGTAATCCAGTAGTAACCGTCTTTATCACGACGCGCGCCATCTCCGGTAAAATAGGTTCCCGGATAGGTCGAGAAATAGGCTTCGATAAAACGCTCCGGGTCTCCCCAAATGGTACGCATCTGACCCGGCCAAGAATCCTTAATCACCAGATTGCCCTCAGCTTCACCCTCTAGTTCCTTGCCGTCAGCATCCACAATCGCAGGTTGTACGCCGAAGAAAGGCCGTGTCGCAGAACCGGGTTTCAAATCTGTCGCACCCGGCAATGGTGTAATCATGAAACCACCCGTTTCGGTCTGCCACCAGGTATCAATCACTGGACAGCGACTTTCACCAACCACGGTGTAATACCAGTTCCAGGCTTCTGGATTAATCGGCTCACCGACCGAACCCAGAATTCTTAGACTACTGCGGTCACTTTCCCGTACAAAGGCATCGCCCTCACGCATCATGGCGCGGATCGCCGTCGGTGCTGTGTAGAGAATGGTGACGTTATGCTTATCGACAATATGTCCGGTACGCGCCCAGCTTGGATATTGCGGTACACCTTCAAACATCACAGTGGTGGTCCCATTCGAAAGTGGCCCATACAGCACATAGGAATGTCCAGTGATCCAGCCGACATCTGCGGTACACCAGAACACATCATCCTGCTTGATATCAAACGCTTCACGGAAGGTGCAGTTGACATAAGTCAGATAACCGCCAGTGGTATGCATCACGCCCTTGGGCTTGCCGGTGGAACCTGAGGTATACAGGATAAACAGCGGATCTTCGGCATTCATCGGTTCCGGTGGGCAGATGTCATTCACTGACATAATTTCCGTGTGATACCACAGATCACGCCCTTCCTGCATTTCAATCGGGTTACCGGTGCGGTGTACCACCATTACATTTTGAATCGAGTCTGTACCTGCCAGTTTTAGTGCCTCATCGACATTGGCTTTCAGCGGAATGGCCTTACCGCCGCGCATGCCGGAATCGGCTGTAATCACCATTTTCGCCTGACAGTCTTCAATCCGGCTAGCCAGAGAATCTGGCGAGAAACCACCAAATACCACGCAATGTACCGCCCCGATCCGTGCACAGGCCAGCATGGCAATCGCGGCTTCAGAGACCATCGGCATATACAGCATGACCCGGTCGCCTTTCTGGATGCCATTTTTCTTCAACACATTGGCAAAACGGCAGGTTTCATCATGCAGTTCGGCAAAGGAAATAATCTTGTGCCGCGAAGGATGATCCCCTTCCCAGATGATGGCCGGTTTATAAGGATGTTCTTTCAGGTGCCGATCCAGACAATTGGCACTGACATTGAGCTGACCATCGGCAAACCATTCGATTTTAAAATCGTCTTTGTTAAAGCTGGTATTTTTGACTTGGGTGAAGGGCTTGATCCAGTCCAGACGTTGCGCCTGTTCTGCCCAAAATTTATCTGGCTGTTCTATAGAATATTGATAACGTTCAAAGTACTGGTCTTCGAGCGTACGTGCTGTTTTTTTAAATTCTTCGGGTACTGGATAGATCTCTTGCATAGGTCACTTCCTTGATTTTGTTCTATCTCATCACGAGAGGTTAATGCTGCGTTGTTGATTGTTTTTTATGCATAATGGCAGTATGGCCTGCTTATTTCAAATCCGGCAATCATGCTTTCGTCGTAGATTATTTATACAAATTCAATCAAAATAAACCACAACTTACAGTACAGAATCTTCTGCGCAAATGTGTATGATCTGTAGCACAGCCCTTAAAAATAAAATTGACCGCTTGTGGTTATTTCATCTGATTTAGCAGGATACGCTTTATGAAATCGCCTGAATCTCCCTACTTTAGCCCGCCTGCGCTGCCTGCATCGGATCATCCCCTGTCGATGAAAGGCCGCTTCGGACGCTTGAGCTTTATTGCCTGGTCGGCATTTCTGTATTTCATTTTTTTATTTGGCAGTATTGCACTGGGTCTCAGTATTGATATTGTGAATATTTCTACCCATTCTCTAGATCCCAACTGGCTGATTTCACTGCAAGGCTTGGCCAGTATCGGTGTACTGGTCATGGTTCTGGCCTATGTGTATTTCGCTTTAGTGGTGACCGTTCGCCGTTTGCATGATATGAACCGCAGTGGCTGGTGGGCGCTATTATTTTTACTGCCGGTAGTAAACATTTTTGTATGGCTTTATATCGTTTTTGGTTCGGGCGATCGCGGCAGTAATCAGTATGGTCCGGCACGGATCACCTTGCTCTGGGAAAAAATTCTGGCCTGGCTGATGATTATCCTGACCCTGCTTAGCCTGTTGGGATCTATCGCTTTATTCAGTTATATGAGCGGTGAAGAACAAACACCTACCCCCACGGAAATGATGCAAAAAACCACCAAATACTTTTAACAACAGCGCCGTTATTTTTAAAATTATCCAATGGTGACTTCGAGCCCTTATTAATTTTTTGCTGAACATCAGGCAAAATAGGCAAAATTTGAATTGTGGAATTTTTGTGGCAGAGCAAAACAATACCTTAAGCCAGGTAACTGAGGGCACCACGGAGTTGTTACATCAGGCAACTGAAAAAACGACCAAGACCGTGATTGAACATACCGCCAAGTATAATGATGCCTACAGCACCATTGACAAAATCATGGAGGGCTTCTGGGAGCGTGTGCCTTATTTTTGTATCGCACTGATCGTGATTACGATTTTCTGGTTACTCTCCAAAGTCTTCAAGTTTTTCGTACGTAAAACTTTGGAAAACCGTTCTTATACCCGCCAGAATCTGGTGTTGGTACTCAACCGTGTCGGCAGTACCTTTATTATTTTCTTTGGTATTCTGATTGGACTGGTGATTGCTGTTCCTGGCTTTACCCCGGGTCAGCTGATGAGTGCCCTCGGAATTGGTTCGGTCGCGATCGGTTTTGCCTTCAAGGATATTTTCCAGAACCTGCTCTCTGGCGTGTTGATTCTGCTCAGTGAACCGTTCAAGATTGGCGATGACATTATCGTGAATGGCATGGAAGGTACGGTTGAAGATATCCAGATTCGTGCGACCTTCTTACGTTCACCAGATGGCCGTCGTATTGTCATTCCGAATGCCACGGTCTACACCAGTGCGGTCACGGTGAATACTGCCTATACCCGTCGCCGCTGCGAATTCGTGGTGGGCATCGGCTATGAAGATGACATCCAGAAAGCCAAGGACCTGATCACCGCTATTTTAGATAAAGATCCAACCATCCTGAGCCAGCCAGGCTTTAGTGTCAATGTGACGGCACTGGCTGACTTTTCTATTACCCTAAAAGCTTTCTGGTGGGTCGATACCACTGAAACTGGCACCGGAACTTCAATCAGTGCGGTGCAGGAACGGGTGATTCAGGCTTTTGCCGAGCATAATATTTCGATTCCGTATCCGGTACAGGAAGTCAAAGTCTATCGTGGTGAAGGCAATGAAGAAGCTTCAGCACGCGCTAAACAGTCGACCTAAAACATAAGGAATCACGGTTTCTGTACGGATAATACGGTTGCCCAGGCTCACAGCCTGGCAGCCGTTTTTTATGAGTAAATCAACTTCATATGGAATAAATCCACCCTCCGGACCAATAATAATCGTACAGGGATGCTCAATCGCAAATGGCATCGCTTGCTCTGCATAAGGATGTGCCACATAAGCCGGACCATCCGTACTAATCAAACCCGGCAAGATATCTTCAACAAAGGGTTTAAAGCGTTTATATAGCTCGATTTTCGGAGCAATCGTATCGCCTGCCTGTTCCAGTCCCAGCTCGATATAATGATTTAACTGCTGTAAAAATGGGGTTTGCCAATAGCTTTTATCGACGCGGTAGCTATGCAGTAAAATGATTTTTTCAACGCCCAAAGTGACACTATCCATGATCAGACGGCGCAGCACTTTCGGACGTGGCAAGGCCACAATTAAAGTCACTGGCAATTTTTCTGGAACAGCTTCTTCTTGCAGCGGTTTCAAGCGCACTGCTTTTTCAGAGATTTCGACAATTTCCGTCAGGTAACGCAGACCTTCCCGAATTCCGACTTTTAACGTATCTCCCACCTGAATCTGTAGATGTTGCTGTAAATGTTCCAGTTGCCGAGTTGAGGTAATGGACCAAAGTTCAGTTTCGGTTTGACGTGGATCAAGCAGGACGATATTCATAAGGAAGATAAAACCCAAACATTAAGATGCAAAATATTCAAATTAGGTATTATCGCCAAATTTGAAATCGTGTGTGGCGACATGGATGTCGCCAATTTCACTGTGCTGCAGGGATGCAGCATCAGTGAAATAAAGGGCTTTTGTCTTGCAGGGTATGCCCTTCATGGCCCGACAAAAGTAAGGTAATCACTTTGAAAAAGAAATACAAAGAAATACAAAGAAATACTAAGAAATACTAAGAAATACTAAGCCAAATCGAAACTCGGTTATTGTAGGACAAACCTTAAATAAAGCTCTATAGTGACTTATCATCGTGTAGGCTTCTCCCTACTTTTTACAGCGTAAAAGTAGGCAAAACGCTTTTGTTAGGTTGATGATACTTCCCTGTATCATCAACCTAACGACGGCATCCCTGCCGTCTTGGTAAATCCAATATCTGTTACTTATCAAGGTAAATTAAAGATACTGATCAATCACCTGAATATGCTTGGCAAGCGATCCTGTATTTAACTGCATAATTTGCTGCGCTGCCGCATTCAAGTTTTCCGCCTTAACCTGATCTTGCAAAAGTTCCAGTAATACTTCTGCAGCCTGCTGGGCATTCTGTACTACTGCGACTGCATCCGATTGAACAAACTCATCCACGATGGTCTGAAAATTAAAATAGTTTTTGCCTAAAACAGTCGGCACATTCAGCGCAATCGGCTCCAGAATATTATGTCCTCCACCTGGCTCATTTAAAGAACCACCGACATAACAGGCCTGGCTCAAAGCATACCAGAGCCACATTTCACCCATCGAATCGGCCAAATAAACCTGGGTATCTGCTTCGATACGTTGCCCTAAACTACGACGCTGAGTTTTTAATCCCAAAGACTGTGCAGCCTGGAACACCTCATCAAAACGTTCCGGATGGCGCGGTACCACAATACAGACCAAATATGGATCAGCTTCTAAAGCAGCTTTTAAAGCACTCAGAATTTCTTTTTCTTCAGGAGCATGAGTACTAGCTAACGTGACGATCTTTCGCCCCCCTAACTGCCACTCCTGTGTCAATTGATCTGCCTGCTGGATAAAGCGCTCGGGCGCAGTAATATCAAATTTGATATTGCCCAAAACCTGGGTTTTTTCGGCTGCTATTCCTAACTGGATATAACGTTGCTGGGTGGCAATATCCTGTGCCAAAAGCTGGGTTAACTGCTGTAGCATGCCTCTAGTCAGACCTTTGACCTTGGTATAACCTTTGGCAGATTTTTCAGACAGACGCGCATTCAACAATACAGTTGGCACATTAAACTGGGGTGCCTGATCCAGCAGATTAGGCCAAAGCTCGGTTTCCATCAGCAATAAAAGTTTCGGCTGATACTTTTGATAAAATTCACGAATTAAAGTTTTCTGGTCAGCAGGCAAATACACGGCTTGAAACAAATCGAGATAAGGCGCTTTTAAAAAAAGTGATTTAGCGCGTGCCTGACCGGTTTTGGTGGTATTGGTGACCAGCACCGGATGGCCAAGTTTTAAATAATGTTCAATTAACGGTTGGGCAGCATTGGTTTCACCCACCGACACCACATGAAACCAGATGGCATGCAGGTTTTTGGGTGGCTGAAACGGGCCGAAACGTTCTGTCAGTTCTTGTTGTAATTGTTCAGGATCGGTCGCACGTTTACGGATACGCGATTGATATAAGGGTTTAACCAGCGCCAAGGCTGCGTTATACCAAAATGGAGTGGCCACATTGCGCCCCTGTCCAAAGATTCAATGGGCAGAATATAGCAGAGCCACATCAACATGTTAATCAATGTGGCTCATTTTTAGATTATTCTACTGTAGTTAAAGCTTCTGCTTCAGCCAATGTCGGATAATCAATATAGCCTTCCGCGACATTGGTTCCGATCATATTTTCCAGCTTCAGTTCATTCAGCGGCGCATCTTCGAGCAGACGTTCGTATAGATCCGGATTGGCAATATACGCCTTACCAAAAGCCACCGCATCAGCCTTGCCTGATGCCAACAGCTCAATCGTATCTTCACGACTTAGTTGCATATTGGCAATATAAGGCACTCCATTTGAGCGCTGTTTCATATATTCAGAAATACTGTCTTCTGCCAGATATTCACGGGTAAAGAAGAAGGCAATCTTGCGCTTACCCAGCTGCTCCATGGCATAGCCAAATGTTTCACGTGGATCATTGTCGCCCATGTCATGGTCATCACAACGCGGCGCAAAATGCACCCCTACACGATCTGCGCCCCATACTTCAATCAGTGCATCAGTTGCTTCTAGCAGGAAACGTGTACGATTTTCCACTGAACCGCCGTATTCATCTTCACGCTGATTGGTTTTGCTTTGCAAGAACTGGTCAATCAGATAACCATTGGCAGCATGTAATTCAACACCATCAAAACCGGCTTCTTTAGCACGAATCGCGGCTTGCTTATATTGCTCGGTAATGGCATGAATTTCCGAAATTTCCAGCGGACGCGGCAACACATAAGGACGTTTTGGACGTAACAAGCTGACATGACCCGCCTGTTGTACCGCACTTGCAGAGACTGGTGTTTCACCATTTAACAGATCCGGATGCGATACACGACCAACATGCCAAAGCTGGGCAACAATCAAACCGCCCTTCTCATGAACCGCTTGAGTAACCTTTTTCCAGCCTTCGACCTGAGCATCGGTAAACAATCCTGGAGTATTTAAATAGCCATTGGCTTCTTCAGAAATCACTGTGGCTTCAGAAATAATCAGGCCAGCACTTGCACGTTGCGCATAGTACTCAACCATTATTGGGGTTGGAATGCGATCAGCAGTTGCGCGGTTACGGGTCAGCGGCGCCATGATGACACGGTTTTTAAGCTCTAACGCACCGAGCGTTAAAGGAGAATTTAATTCAGCCATCGTTACTCCCACCTGTTAAAGGTGTTGTTGTAGGTGTTCGATAAATTGTTGAATCAAAGTTTCATTGCGGGAGAAATATGACCACTGTCCATGCTTGGTCGCAGTGATCAGGCCAGTCTGCTGTAATACAGACAAATGATTGGACATGGTGGACTGGGAAACCTGGCCCAAACGTTCAATTTGACCTGCACAGACCCCACGTTGAAAGCCACCACACTCTTCCGCAGACAGATATTGCTCCGGAGATTTTAACCACTCCAGAATTTGTCGACGGGTCGGATTGGCTAAGGCTTTAAAAATTAGATCAAGGTCCATAGGCACATCACAATCAGTGGCGCAACGAAACTTTATTCAGCATCTGCGACCATTATATCGTATTTTTTCGATTTATATATCGAAAATTTTAGATATAATAATCACAATCTGCACAAGCTTTGTTACGCCAGCTTTTAAACGATTTCTTACAGGCCCTGTTTCAGGCTTGCTTCGATAAATTTGTCCAGATCACCGTCCAGAACTGCGCCAGTATTGGAATTTTCCACACCTGTACGCAAATCCTTAATACGTGAATCATCCAGGACATAAGAACGGATCTGACTACCCCACCCAATGTCAGACTTGGAATCTTCCAGTGCTTGTGCCGCTTCGTTACGTTTGCTCATCTCGAGCTCATAAAGTTTGGCACGTAACTGCTTCCAGGCGTGGTCACGGTTGGCATGTTGTGAACGCTGGTTCTGACAGGCCACCACAATTCCGGTCGGTGCATGGGTTAAACGCACGGCAGAATCTGTTTTGTTAATATGCTGACCACCCGCCCCTGATGCACGGTAAGTATCGGTACGAACATCGGACGGATTGATTTCAATTTCGATATTGTCATCTACTTCAGGTGAGACAAACACGGCAGAAAATGAGGTATGACGACGGTTGCCCGAGTCAAATGGTGATTTACGCACTAAACGATGTACACCAGATTCGGTACGTAACCAGCCATAGGCGTACTCACCTTCCACACGAATCGTCGCAGATTTAATCCCGGCAACATCGCCATCAGATTCTTCCATCACTTCTGCTTTAAAGCCATGACGTTCAATCCAGCGTAGATACATACGTAGCAACATAGACGCCCAGTCCTGTGCTTCTGTACCGCCTGAACCAGCTTGAATTTCCAGATAGCAAGGGTTTGGATCCATCGGATTATTGAACATACGGCGAAATTCAAGCTTGGCCAGTTCTTCTTCAGCCGTGCTCAGTTCAGCCTGTACGTCTTCTAGCAAGCTTTCATCATCCGCTTCAACCGCCAGATCAAGCAAAGCCTGTGCATCTTCAAGCTGGGTACTTAAGCGATCCAGCACATTTAATACATTTTCAAGCTCGCCTTTTTCTTTGGCCATTGCTTGAGCACGACTCTGATCATTCCAGATCGTTGGATCTTCTAATTCACGCAGGACTTCTTCTAAACGCTCTTTTTTCAGATCGTAGTCAAAGATACCCCCGTAGTGTTTGACCACGTTCGTTTAAGTCTTTTAATTGGTTTAGATACGGATTAATTTCCACGTGAATTACTCTCAATCAAAATTAGGCACAAAATTCTTAGCCCGATATTATAGCACAGTCTATTTCCGCTATTTTAACGATCCATTCAGTCTAAAGCTCGAATATCTTGAGCATTTAGACCTGTATTTCCCTCATCCAATTTTCAACATCTCATAGACTCTTTTGCGTCTTTTTATCCGAAATTTTTATCGGCTTTTTAGCCCCGTTTTATGACCGAAATATAATTTTGCAATTGATTTTATAATTTAGGATTTCTTATTGGTCTGTATAAAAAATCAGCGAATTCAATAGATTCCACAATATCTACACACTTTTAATAAAACACTACATTATAAATTTAATTTTATTATTCAGTCACTTGTTCAGCAAAAATTACACAAGATTACGCTATTCACATTACTGTAACTTTCCTTTGATTGACGATCTTTGGAATTGCTCTAGACTGAAAGTTGTAACAAAAAGTGTAATGTTTTTAACTCACGATTTGAGGGGTAGTAACCATGAAAAAATTAGCGATTGCTTCGGCACTACTTTCAGCAATAGCAATGACTGGTACAGCAGCACATGCTTACCAAGCAGAAATTGGTGCATCAGCAGGAGTGGTTGATCCTGACAACGGTGGAACTAGCGGTTCTTTCGGCGTTGATGGTACATATTACTTCAATCCAGTTCAAACACGTAATGCACCATTAGCAGAAGCAGCATTCCTTGATCGTGCTAGCAACGTGAGTGCGCAATATCAATATAATGAAATTGGTGATTCTGAAGCGCATCGTTATGGCGTAGGTGCAGAGTACTTCGTACCGAATTCTGACTTCTACTTAAGCGGTAACGTCAATGGTCATGATCTGCAAGACAATGATGATCTAGAAAATGATTTAACCACCTATGCAGCTGAAGTTGGTTATCTGCCAGCACCAGGTCTATTGATTGCGGCTGGTGTGAAAGGTTGGGATAACGACAATGATGATGGCGTAGATCCAACACTTCGTGCTAAATATGTGACGACATTAAGCAATGGTAAAGATATCAACCTGGAAGCAGGTGCAGCGTTTGGTGATCTAGATGAATACAATCTGGCAGCAGATTATTTCATTGACAAAACCTTGAGTGTCGGTGCTGATTATCACAATAATGATATTACCGACAAGAGCGAATTTGGTATCAATGCACGTAAGTTCATTAACCAGCAAGTGAGCTTAGAAGGCCGTGTCGGCTTTGGCGAACAGTTTAACAATGACTACAATACCTTTGGTGTAGCAGCGAAGTACCGCTTCTAATCTAAAACCAAAAGTTAGTCATGCATAGAAACCCATCCTCGGATGGGTTTTTTTATTGCACTCTTAACAAGCATTTAGGTATTTTTTGCACATTGACGGGGCGAATATAAACTGTACAATTTGTTACAACTGTTCATCAAACAGTCATATTTTTATAACAAAGAGAGAAATCTAAATGCTTAAGAAACTTGCTCTTGCTACAGCGCTTCTTGCTGGCCTGGGAACTGCACATGCTTACCAAGCTGAACTTAATGTCGGGTATGAAAATACAGATATTGATAATGTTGGGGATCTAGATACATTTTTCATCAATGGAAAATATTACTTAAACACTGTTCAAGTTAAGAACTCTCCATTTGCAGAAGCGGCTTTCCTAAATAAAGCAAGCAATATTGGCTTAGGTTATGCAAATGCAAGCGGTGATGGCGATGAGGATATTGATGTATTTGGTGTAAGTGGCGAGTTTTATATTCCAAATACTCAATTTTATGTAAGCGGCACTATTAACCAGGTTGACTTTGCTGGTGAAGACAATACTGGCTATGCTTTTGAAGTTGGTTACTTACCAGTTAATGGCCTACTATTAGCAGCTGGTGCAGCTAATGAAAGCGTTGATCCAGTTCAGGTAGCAAATTATGGTTTTGTCCCTAACCTCCTAAATGCTGTTACTGTAGGTGATGATACTGCACTATCTTTACGTGCAAAATATGTGACTCATATTGGTAATCATTTTGCCAATTTTGAAGGTTTAACTTATTTCGGTGATGAAACAACTTATCGTTTAGGCGCTGATCTTTATATCGATCCAACTTTAAGTGTGGGTGTATCAATCGCGGATTCTACAGAAGATGATTCAGATACAGTATTTGGTTTACGCGCACAAAAATTCTTTACACCTGCAATTGCAGCTGGCGTGAACTATACAACTACTGACGGTGCTGACTCTTTCGGTATTAACGGTACTTTCCGCTTCTAATCTCTCCGATTAAAAGCAAAAAAAACCGCTCACTCGAGCGGTTTTTTATGGCCTATTGTTCTAAATGGATAATCCGCATTTGCAAGCTGATATTGCCATTAAATACATTTTTATCCAGCTCATAGACCAATCGTGTATCTTTCATCGGGTCAAAGTCATATTTATCCGCTGCATTGAAAGCGATCGCATCCACGACCTGCCCATTCTCCAACGCCACACGTAACTTAAGATGCACATCTTTAAGCCAGCGATAGTCCATGATTTTGAACACACCATCAAAAATCGGTTGGGGGAATTTTTGCCCCCATGGACTTAAATTCTGTAATAAATCGACTGTTTCAATGTGAAAAGCAGAAGCTGGCAGCTCTCCATCCGTCCATAAAGTCGCAGTGAATAAATCCTCATCCATCGCACCAATCAGTACTTCAAAGACCTGCTTAAACTCGGCGAAATTTTCTTTTTTCAGGGTTAAACCGGCTGCTGCTGCATGGCCACCAAAATGACTGACTAAATGAGGATATTGCTCTGCTACCTGTTCAATCGCATCACGAATATGAATACCTTCAATCGAACGCGCCGAACCTTTGATATGAATCCCATCCTGATCTGCGGCAAAAACAATACTCGGACGATGGAACTGCTCTTTTAAACGCCCTGCTACAATCCCGATCACTCCCTGATGCCAATGCTGTTCAAACATGATCAACGCAGCAGGTAGTTCAGTGGCATCCCACTGGATTTTATCCAGCTCAAGCAAGGCTTCCTGCTTGATTTTACCTTCCACCTGACGGCGTTCGACATTGAGCTGATTCAGCTGTTCAGCCAGTGGATAAGCAGTTGTCAGATCAGGAGCCAGCAAACATTCGATCCCGATATCCATGGTTTCCATGCGTCCAGCCGCGTTAATCCGTGGGCCTAAAACAAAGCCCAAATCTTGAGCTTTCAGACCAGCAGGATCACGCTTTGCAATATCAAGTAGCGCACTGATTCCTGCTCGGCATAACCCTTGCTGGATCCGTTTCAACCCTGCATCGACCAGAATCCGGTTGTTATAGTCCAGACTCGCGACATCGGCATAAGTACCGAGTGCCACCAGATCAAGATAATTGGTAATTACCGTAGAGGATTTTCCAAGTTTCTTGCGATGGGTAGACAGATTGGCCAGTATATAAAAAGCCACCCCGACCCCAGCCAGTGCTTTGCTTGGAAAGTCGCAACCGAGCTGATTGGGATTGACCACGGCTTCGGCTTTTGGTGTCGGCTTGGTCGTCAGATGGTGATCAGTAATGATCACCTGCATGCCATGATCCTGCGCCTGTTTTACTCCGTCATGGCTGGAAATGCCATTGTCCACGGTAATCAGTAAATCAGGCGTGAAATTGACAAAGGCCAGATCTGCAATTGCGGGCGTCAATCCATACCCATATTTAAAACGGTCTGGTATCAGATATTCAACATTGGCGCCCATATCGCGCAGTGCCAGCACCATGAGTGCAGTACTGGTCGCGCCATCGGCATCATAATCGCCGACAATCACGATTTTCTGGCCATGATCAATCGCCTGATCCATCAATTGAATGGCTTCAGGCAAGCCTTTCATGGTCGGTGCCAGCAAATGCTTCAGCTTGAGCTCAAGTTCCTGCTCGGATTCCACCCCACGACGAGCCAGAATCTCGGCCACAAATGCAGGGACGCCCGGTAAATTTTCAGGGCGTGTCAGCAATGGACGTTGTTTGATTTCCAGTTTTTGCATGGTTATGGCATTAAGCGCTCTAAAGTCCAGCCGGCATCGGTTTTGCGATAACTTAAACGGTCATGCAAACGGTTCGGACGACCCTGCCAGAATTCATAATAATCGGGTTCGAGACGATAACCGCCCCAGAATACCGGCTTGTCCAACTCTTGCTGATTGGCAACCTGGGTATGCAAATCCCAAAAACGTTGCTGCAATTCCTCACGACTAGCCACGATGCCACTTTGCGGGGTACTGATATGCGCGGCAATCTGGCTTTCGCGTGGACGTTTATGATAATAGTCGGTCGATTCTTCTTCCGATATTTTCTTTACACGACCCGAAATACGAATCTGACGTTCCTGATCCTGCCAGTAGAACAACAGTTCGGCATAAGGATTTTTAGCCAGATCTAAACCTTTTTGACTATTATAGTTGGTATAAAAATCATACCCTGCGTCAGTCGCTCCACGCAGCAATACCGTACGCACATGCGGACGGCCTTGTGCATTGGCTGTTGCCAACGACATGGCATAGGGCTCGTGCAATTTTGCTTCCAGTGCATGGTTAAACCATTGCAAGAACTGCATATGCGGATTCGGATTGACTTGCTGTTCCTGTAACTCGCCTTTTTCATAATTCAGGCGTAGTTCACTTAGATCCTTGATCAGATCACTCATTATCTATGTTCCCGTTAAGCTGCATTGGCACGCACAGCATCTGCCAGGCTGTTTGCAAGTGTGGTGACTTCAGCCAGATCATCGCCTTCGACCATCACACGAATGACAGGTTCTGTGCCGGATTTACGAATCAATAAACGGCCACGGCCTTTAAGCTGCTGTTCGGCTTTTTCAAATTCAGCTGCCAGTGCAGGCACTGAATAAGGATCAAACATGGCATTTAAACGTACATTGACCAAGACATTGGGCAACAGTTTAAAGTCAGCCACAAGTTCATGCAGAGCTTTTTTCTGCTCAACCATCACGGTTAAAACTTGCAGGGCTGCAATAATGGCGTCGCCTGTGGTGCTCTTGTCTAAAGTCAGAATATGACCAGAAGGCTCACCGCCAATTACCCAGCCACTTTCTTCCAGACCTTGCAATACATAACGGTCGCCGACTTTGGCACGTAATAACGGCACTTGTGCTTTTTCCAGCGCCAGTTCCAGCGCCATATTGCTCATTAAGGTACCGACGATACCTGCCGGTTTTTTCGAGCTTTGAGTCGCAAGAATATAAAGAATATGGTCGCCATCAATCAGATTACCGGCTTTATCTACGAGAACCACACGGTCGGCATCTCCATCAAAGGCAATACCCAAATCCGCTTGATGTTGAACCACAGCTTGTTGCAAGCTTTCCGGATGGGTTGAACCACAGCCCTCATTAATATTTAAACCGCTCGGCTCATTGTGAATCGCAATCACACGTGCACCCAGTTCACGGAACACTGCAGGCCCCACGTTATAGGCTGCGCCATTGGCACAATCCACTACAATGGTAAGTTCATTCAGATCCAGATGATACGGGAACGTCGATTTACAGAATTCAATATAGCGACCATTAGCATCTTTAACCCGGATACTTTTACCCAGATTCGCCGTATCTTCAATCACAAAATCTTTTTCAAGTTCCTGATTAATTTCGTCTTGTAAAGCATCTGGCAGTTTTTTACCTTCTGCAGAGAAGAACTTAATGCCATTATCAAAATACGGGTTATGCGAAGCGGAAATGACAATACCCAAGCTGGCATGTAAGGCACGGGTCAAGTGAGCAATCGCCGGTGTCGGTAGTGGACCTAAAAGATGAACATAAACGCCAGCGGCATTTAAACCTGCCTGCAAGGCTGCTTCCAGGATATAGCCAGACAAACGGGTATCTTTACCCAGAACCACCAATGGTTTGGATTTTTTACTATGACGTTTTAAAACTTTACCAGCCGCAAATCCTAGTTTCAGGGCAAACTCAGGGGTAATCGGCAATTCGCCAAACTTTCCACGAATACCATCCGTACCAAAATAACTCATCTTTATCTCACTTCTTAGCGGATGATTGATATCACCCATTTTTTTCCTTGAGTCACACTTTACACCAAAATAAAAAAGCCGTCATTTGCATGACGGCTTTTTAAAATTTTAAATCACAGGAAATTAACCTACGCGATAGTTTGGTGCTTCTTTGGTAATGGTCACATCATGTACATGCGACTCAGACATACCGGCAGAAGTGATTTTCACAAACTTGGCATTCTGACGCAGGTCTTCAATCGTCGCAGAACCGGTATAACCCATTGAAGAACGTAGGCCGCCCATCATCTGATGCACGATATTGCCCATTGGACCTTTATACGGTACGCGACCTTCAATACCTTCTGGAACCAGTTTCTCGGCACCGGCCTTGGAGTCCTGGAAGTAACGGTCAGCAGAACCTGTTGCACCCGCCATCGCGCCCAATGAACCCATCCCGCGATAAGCTTTGTAATAACGGCCCTGGAAGAATTCAACTTCGCCTGGTGCTTCTTCAGTACCGGCCATCAATGAACCCACCATAATCGTGCTTGCGCCCGCACCAATCGCTTTGGCCATATCGCCAGAGAAACGAATACCGCCATCTGCGATCAAAGGAATCTGATCTTTCAGCGCATTGGCAACAGAATCAATCGCAGAGATCTGTGGCATACCAATACCCGCCACAATACGCGTGGTACAGATTGAACCAGGACCAATACCAACTTTAACGGCATCCGCACCTGCATCAAGTAACGCCAGCGCAGCATCACCTGTCGCGATGTTACCGCCAATCACCTGAACTTGTGGATAGTTGGCCTTAACCCAACGTACACGCTCGATCACACCTGCAGAATGGCCATGTGCAGTATCGACTACAATCACATCTACACCTGCATCAACCAGGGCTTCTACGCGGCTTGGCGTTTCTGCACCGGTACCGACAGCAGCACCAACACGCAGACGACCCAGGTCATCTTTACAGCTGTTTGGATACAATTCAGCTTTACGGAAATCTGTTACCGTAATCAATCCTTTCAGCTCTTGCTGATCGTTCACCACCAATACTTTTTCAATACGATGCTGTTGCAATAAAGCTTGGATATTTTCTTTCGATTCGCCTTCACGAACCGTCACCAGACGATCCTGACCAGTCATGATATTGCTGACTGGCTGCTCAAGATTGGTTTCAAAGCGTGTATCACGACCGGTCACGATACCCACCACTTTGCCGTCTTTCACAACAGGCACACCACTGATATTGTTGGCTTGAGTCAACGCAATCAGTTCACGTACTGTGGTTTCAGGAGTCACTGTAATCGGGTCTTTGACCATACCCGCTTCGAATTTTTTCACACGGCGCACTTCTGCAGCCTGAACAGCGATATCCATGTTCTTGTGCAAAATACCGATACCGCCATTTTGCGCCATTGCAATCGCCATACGGGACTCAGTCACCGTATCCATTGCTGCAGACACAAGAGGAATATTCAGGTTAATGCCACGAGTTAAACGTGTCTTTAGGGAGACATCTTTTGGAAGAACAGTAGAATAGGCAGGGAGTAATAGGACATCATCGAAGGTTAACGCGTCTTGAACGATGGTCAACATAACAGTCTCACTGGTAATTTCCGTGCACTATTATAAACAAATATCGGCTTAAATTTCATTGCAATTGCAAAATTATTTTTTTATTCAAGCTTCGTACACGCAGATCTATGTGGGTGCTAAAACAGTATCAATAATACCTCCGATAATGAAGTTCCCTATTTTAAAATATACCCCGATCATTTTAATGAAGTGAAAAGCAGAGCCTAAGCTCTGCTTTGGATGGATTTAGCTGACATATTCAAAACTGTCATCATTGTCAGCTTCATCAGTTTCAATCTGGACAAAGGGCAACATATTGTGTGCAACACGTGCCTTGTTGCATTGATCATCGGCAATCTGCACTTCTTTGCAGGATGAACTGCGCTGCTCATACATGCCGCAGCTGACCTGCTGGCCGATGGTGCCATCAAGTGCGATACAGCGTGGATCTTTTTGATTGGTTCCAGCCATACATGAATAGACTGCTGTCACAGGTTCGGTATAGTGCTCAGGCATATGAATTCCTTCAGCCCAATAAAACGAAACCCTGAAATAGGCGCAGCACGCCCCGCAGCTTAAACACGCATCCGGTTTTGGAACTTGAGACAACATTTCTTATAAGTTCTCATTATCAAAAAAAAGTTTTTTGGAGAAGAAATATAAAAAATGTTGTTTTTCCACACAAGAAAAAAATTATTTTTTGTGTGAACTATTCAGGACAAGTAAAAACCGTTTCATCCATCAGGTCAGTTCCGCATTGCAGCGTTTCAATCCAGTCCAGAAACTGATTAATCTGCTCTTTACCGATAAATGGTGTACCATGTTGCGGCACAATCATCTCGATTTCCATGCTGCGTACCATTTTCACCCAAAGACGAATCACCTTGTTATTGCACATATAGCGTTGATGGAAGCTTTTCATTTTTGGGATATGCGCGGCAAAGTTTTCTAGTGGCTTGGCGGCATCTTCAACCATGGACGCACCCATATCACCTGAAAACAGGATTTTGGCAATCGGATCATAAAACTGGAAATTCCCCACCGAATGCAAAAAATGTGCCGGCACCGCCACAATGTGTGATTGACCCAACGGGATGATTTGACCATGATCCGGAAGCTCCACCAATCGATCTAACCAGTTACCTTTCATCCGGTCACTCATAAAGGCCGAGTTTAAGTGCGGCAAGAAGCGCGCCCACAGCTTGGATGCCACCACTTTGGCCTCCGTATAGACCAGCCAGCGCGGCATGGAAGTGATAATGTCCGGGTCTTGATGTGAAGCCATGACATAGTCCAGATGGGTCAAGCGGGTGTATTTATTCAGTTCCATGGTCAGCGGCACATAGGTTAAATCACCACCCGGATCGAGTACCGCTGCGCGCTCATGATCAATAATCAAAAACTGGTTTGCCTGAACGCCTTCACCTTTGACCAGACTGGTAAAACTAATGCATTTATGTGTCCCATTATCAAACAGGACTTGCGATGTGGTGCGCTCAAAAACCATGTAAATTCCCCAATTTATAGTTAAAACTGCTGTTTTATACCCATACAACATATAAGGATTTAATAGAATTTACAATCCATAAAACCGACCATATCACGAGATTTATCAAGCTTTTCAGAGGATTTAAGCATAAAAAATCCTGAGTTTTTAGCTCAGGATTCATGCAATTTGTTATTTTATAATTTAAAAGAAATAATATTGAACCAGGGTCGCGACACCTATGACCAGGAAAATGGCCGCGCCAATTTTATGGATCAGGCTGATCGGTAGTTTGTTCGCCAGTTTATCACCCAAAAATACCGCAGGCGCATTGGCCAGCATCATGCCTAGCGTAGTACCCAACATCACCCAGAAGACGCTGTCGAAACGTGCCGCCAGTGCCACTGTGGCAATCTGGGTTTTGTCACCAATTTCTGCCAGAAAAAACAAAATGAAGGTTGCACCAAAGACCCCGAATTTTTGCCATTTATTGATACTGGCATTTTCATCCCCGAGTTCATCCGGAATCAGCATCCAGACAGCCATTGCGATAAAGCCAATCGAGACGATCCACAGTAGCACCTCCGGCCCGATCACTGTGGTCACCCATTGTCCCAATACTGCAGAAAGGCCGTGGTTAATCAGCGTCGCCAATAAAATGGCAACTAAAATAGGAACAGGTTTGCGAAAACGTGCGGCAAGCAGCAATGCCAGCAGTTGGGTTTTATCACCCATTTCAGCCAGCGCTACGATTGCAGTCGACAGTAGGAATTCATACATGAGGTTTTTCTCTGGCTAGCATCCAATACCAATGACTCACCGCTCCTGCTAGCCAAAATCTGCAGAGTGGTAAATCAAAGGTCTTGCCAACAAAAGAAAGCTTGGAAAAGCTGACTTGGTTCTTTGCTATGATGACCATGCTCGGTTGAGCAAATATGTTGACCATCACCCTTCTGCTTTGCGCAAAAGGCGGCTACTCCCCAATGAAGTGCGCCAAGTATAGAATCAAATAGATTATTTTTCAATGCAGCAGCAAAAAACCCTGCCGAAGCAGGGTTTTTCTCTTTACACCCTCTTTATATTTCTCCCAGAGGAAGAAAATAGAAGGCATATACATGATTTTTTAGATCAATAAAGTACGGATATCTTTAAGCAGCTTGGTCAGCTTGTTGGTGAAACGAGCAGCATCTGCACCATTGATCACACGGTGATCGTAGGACAATGAAAGCGGCAGCATCAAGCGTGGATCAAAGCCTTCACCATTCCAGACCGGTTGCATGGTTGCAGGTGAAATACCCAGAATTGCCACTTGCGGCCAGTTCACCAATGGCGTAAATGCCGTACCGCCGATTGAACCCAAGCTAGTGATAGTGAAGTTCGCACCTTGCAGATCTTTCGGCGACAATTTCTTGTCACGCGCTTTTTGACCCAAGGTTCCTAGCTCAGTGGCAATCTGTTTAATTGACTTCTGATCTGGATGACGCAGCACAGGCACGGTCAAACCATCTGGCGTTGCGACCGCGATACCCATATGGATCTCGTTACGTAGCAAGACTGACTTACCATCATCGGCCAAGTGACCAGCAAACTCACGCTCTTCTTTTAACAAGTGCGCAACTGCTTTGATGATGAACGCCATAATGGTCAGGCTCAGGCCTTCTTTCTTGAAATTGCCTTTCAGTTCATTACGCCATGCTTCCAGTTCCGTAATATCTGCTGCATCAAACTGGGTCACTTGCGGAATGAAATTATTCAGCGACAATTGTGGAATAGATACTTGTTGCAAACGCGTCAAGGCTTTCTCTTCCACACCACCAAAAGCGCTAAAGTCTGGCAGTTTTGGCAGACCTGCGACTTGAGCAGCAGCGGCTACAGGAGCCGCCTGTGGCGTAGTAAGACGCGTTTTGACATACGCTTTCAGATCTTCTTTCATGACGCGCGCGTGTGGGCCAGATGCTTTGACGTCTGCCAGCACAACGCCCAGTTCACGTGCCAGTTTACGCACAGCAGGACCAGCATAGACTTTCGAGTTAGCGACATTCTGCTCTTTGGTCAGCTTATCGGCATTATCCGACGCCGCGACTGTTTGAGTAGAAGATGCAGCAGGTGCCGGTGCTGCTTTTGCAGCAGGCGCTTTCGGCGCTTCTGCTTTGGCTGCAACAGGTGCAGCAGCTGCTTGCGCTTCAGCTTCAATTGTCATCAGTGCAATGCCTTGAGAGACATTTTGACCCAGTTCCACATGAATGGCTTTAATCACGCCGGCTGTAGTGCTTGGCACTTCAACAGTCGCTTTATCTGATTCCACCACGATGATGCTCTGGTCTTTTTCAACCGTATCACCGACCTGAACCAGAATTTCAGCCACAGCCGCATTGTCTACGCCTAGATCAGGCACCTTCACTTCAACATCACCTGCAGGTGCTGCTGGCGTTTGTGGCGCTTCAACTGCTTTCTCTTGGGTTGCCGCTTGAGCAACTGGTGCTTGAGGTGCTTCTGTCTGTACTTGTGCTGCCGAAACAGCCGTTTTCACTTTCAGAATGACCACACCTTCTTTGATCGTGTCGCCTTCTTTAATCTGGATGGATTCCACCGTACCTGAAACCGTACTTGGCACTTCAACAGTCGCCTTGTCTGATTCCACCACTACGATACTTTGATCTACCTCGATTTCATCACCGACAGCGACCAGGATTTCCCCTACAGTAGCTTTTTCTACACCAATATCGGGGATTTGTACATCAACCACCTGTGAGCTCGCTTGAGCCTCAGGAGCAGCAGAAGCTTTAGGCTGATGTGAAGCCAGTTCCTGCATGATTTCCTGATCCGGCAATGAAGTCGGAGTATTTTCTGAAGTTTTTTGTGAGGCATCTGCTTGCTGTGGCTCGACCACATCGGCGCTACCGTCTTCAGCTTGCAGTTCAATCAGTACCGCGCCTTCAGCGACTTCATCACCCTGGCTGACCAGAATGCTTTTTACCACGCCTGCTGAAGTGCTAGGCACTTCAACAGAGGCTTTATCAGATTCAAGCAATACAATGCTGTCATCAATCGCGATCGTATCACCGACTTTGACCAGAATTTCGGCCACTGTTGCCTTATCTACACCAATATCAGGAGTCGTAATTTGCATGCTTAGTTCTCCTCTTTGTAGTCAGCAACAGCATGTACAGATGGGGTTTCTTGAGGTGCCCAAGCCACTGGACGATCTGTATCAAGCTCGAAAGTCGAGATCGCATCTTTTACCAGGCGCGCATCAACTTCACCTTCATCTGCCAGTTTTTTCAGGGTTGCCACCACAATATGGGCAGCATCAACACCGAAGTAACTACGCAAGTTGCCACGTGTATCTGAACGGCCATAACCGTCAGTACCCAATGCTACGAATGGACGGCCATCTGGAAGATAAGCACGGATCTGTTCGCTATAAGCACGCATATGATCAGTTGCAGACACCACGATACCTTTAGTACCACGGAGCTGTTTCGATACCCATGCTTCTTTCACATCTTCAGCCAGCGGATGCAAGCGGTTGTATTCTTCACATGCCATACCATCACGTGCCAGTTCATTGAAGCTGGTTACGCTGTAGACATTTGAATGAATTTGATATTCCTCACGCAGAATCTTCGCCGCCTTGATCACTTCACGCAGGATCACACCTGAACCCAATAACTGAACAGTAGCTTTTTCATCTTCTTCCAGTAAGTACATACCACGTTTGATGCCTTCTTCAACACCTTTTGGCATTTCCGGATGCTCGTAGTTTTCGTTCATCACAGTCAGGTAGTAGAACACACGTTCCTGGTTCACATACATACGTTGTAAACCATCATGCACGATCACTGCTAGTTCATAACCGAAACATGGGTCATAAGAGACACAGTTTGGAATGGTATTGGCCAAGATGTGTGAATGACCATCCTGATGCTGTAAGCCTTCACCGTTCAGTGTAGTACGACCCGCAGTTGCACCCAGCAAGAAACCTTGTGCCTGTGCATCGCCTGCTGCCCATGCAATATCACCAATACGCTGGAAACCAAACATCGAGTAGTACATGTACATCGGAATCATTGGCAGATTATTGGTTGAATAACTGGTCGCCAACGCTGCCCATGCACTCATCGCACCGGCTTCGTTAATCCCTTCCTGCAACATGTGGCCGTCTTTGGCTTCACGGTAATGCATTAGCTGTTCTTGGTCTTCCGGGGTATATTTTTGGCCATGCGCGGCATAAATACCGAGCTGACGGAACATCCCTTCCAGACCGAAAGTACGTGCTTCATCTGGCACGATTGGAACAACGCGGTCTTTAATCGCTTTCTCTTTAAGAAGTGCAGAGATTAAACGTACCATCACCATCGTGGTCGATTGTTCTTTACCATTTGAACCAGCCAAGACCGAATCAAATACTGAAAGTCCAGGAATCGCCAGCTGTTCGCTTTCTTTACGACGTGCAGGCAGGTAGCCACCTAGCGCTTCACGACGTGCCTTCATATATTTCAATTCAGGTGAATTTTCGCTTGGACGGTAGAATGGTACTTCTTCCAGCTGTTCATCGGTGAAAGGAAGATTGAATCGGTCACGCACATATTTCAAAGAATTGATTTGCATCTTCTTGATTTGGTGAGTTTTGTTGACTGCTTCGATTTCCTCGGACAAACCATAACCTTTCACGGTTTTCGCCAGAATCACGGTCGGCTGACCTTTGGCCGTACATGCTTCGGCATAAGCAGCAAAAACTTTGTACGGGTCATGACCACCGCGGTTCAGATTATCAATATCTTCATCGCTTAAATCTTTCACCAGCTCTTTGGCTTCTGGATATTTACCGAAGAACTTTTCACGCGCGTAAGCACCACCTTTTACCTGGTAACGCTGGAAATCGCCATCGACTGCTTCTTCCATCACTGCTTTCAGTGCACCGGATTTATCTTTATCCAGTAGTGGATCCCAATGACGGCCCCACACAACTTTAATCACACGCCAGCCTGCGCCGCGGAATAGTGACTCAAGTTCCTGAATGATCTTGCCATTACCACGTACCGGACCATCCAGACGTTGCAAGTTACAGTTCACCACCCAGATCAGGTTATCGAGCTTTTCGCGACCTGCCAGAGAAATTGCACCCAGGCTTTCCGGCTCGTCCATCTCGCCATCGCCCAAATACGCCCAAACCTTACGATCTTCTTCTTTGATCAGGCCACGGTTCATCAGGTACTTTTGAATATGTGCCTGATAAATCGACATGATTGGTCCAAGACCCATCGATACGGTTGGGAACTGCCAGTAGTCCGGCATCAAATAAGGGTGCGGATAAGATGGCAAACCTTTACCGCCCACTTCACGACGGAAATTATTCAAATGCTCTTCTGTCAAACGACCTTCTAAAAATGAACGCGCGTAAATACCAGGTGCACAGTGACCCTGGTAATAGATCATGTCGCCGCCGAAGCTATCGCTATTGGCGCGGAAGAAGTGGTTAAAGCCCACATCATAAAGGGTTGCGGAAGAAGCAAAACTCGCCAGGTGACCACCGAGATCATCACCGGTTTTATTCGCGCGTAAGACCATTGCCAAGGCATTCCAACGGATCAGCGCGCGAATACGACGCTCCATGTCCTGGTCGCCCGGCATGGCAGGTTGTTCTTCAACAGAAATCGTATTTAAGTAGGGAGTATTTAAACGCTGAATAGGAACATGCTTTGCAATTGCGCGTTGATAAAGTTTTTCTAACAAAAATGCTGCACGCTCAGTGCCCATGTGCTGCAAAACAGAGTCAAATGCATCTTGCCATTCTTGGGTTTCTTGCGCGTCTGTATCGCCATAAAACGCCATAATCTACAGTTCCTAAAAGCCTAATCTAATGTCTTATATGTACCATATTTAAGACCTCTGCAGGTATGGCCTTAGCTGAATGCGATTTAGCAGTACTATTTAGGAACTAAATGATGGGTGACGTATAATTACACTACATAACAAAAAATAGTCAATAAAGGCGATTTATTATACAATCATTATAATAGTTGGTGATAATATGAGACTTAAAAGTGATAAAACAAAAAGCCCTTCAAGTTGACTTGAAGAGCCTGCAGTTTAAACGCTTTAAAATGCTTATTGGAGGTTTTTATGTATAGAGATGCTTCTTGTTATTCAGGTCTATACTTAAGGTAACATGGCCAAATAAGTAGATGGGTTTTTACGTTGACCATCTTTTACTACTTCATAATGCAAGTGTGGACCGGTACAGCGACCAGTACAGCCAACGTTAGCAATATGATCACCTGCTTGTACCTGCTCTCCCACACGTGCAATAAGACGTGAAGCATGAGCATAGCGCGTTAAATAGCCATTACCATGATTGATTTCAACGTATTGACCATAACCTGTGCCCCAACCTGATTTGGTCACAATCCCTGGACCTGTTGCATAGATTGGTGTACCACTTGGCGCTGCAAGATCAAGGCCTGAATGATTTTCAGCACGGCCACCCATAGTACGGCCACCGTAATTTGAACTTACGCGAGAATTAGGTAAAGGATGAGAAATTAGCCAAGAATAAGCACTGTTTGCTGCCGCTTTATTGGATGAAGTATTGGCATACTTCTGAGCAAGCGTTCGATTGTTCAGTTCAACTGGTTTCTCACGAAGTTGAACATTCAATTTAGTCTGTGCTGGAATATCGATATCATCTGGATGAGTATATGCACCCTGTGCCAGAGTACGCGTCAATTGCTCGATACGATCTGTTGAACCATTTTCTTGATTTAGATTGACTAAATCTGCGAACGCAACCGAAGCCGCTGAAACTGATAAAGAAAATGCCAACAAAATACGTCGCATATGCATAAAAAACCTCTCTAAACTGCTTTAATCGAGTTCCTTGAAGATCTCTATCCTTGATATCCACTAAAAGAAGCGCATAAGATTAAGACATAAATATGTAGGAATTATGTATGTCGGAACCTGTCAACGTTTTTCAACAAACAAGAAAACAGATAAAAACAGGAAACTTTTCGTTTCTCTCATCACAAGTCGCTGCCTGGCAGAAACTTACGAAACTCGTACAACCGCTATTGCCCCAACCGGAACGCTGGCAAGTTGTCTGCTATCAAAATGGTGTGTTAACGATTACTGGTGAAAATCAGGCCATGATCAGTCAATTGGCCTATCTTCAAAAGCAATACATTTCACAACTCTCTCAAATAAATGAATTAACAGATCTCACTAAACTTCAAGTTTGCCTGCGGAATCCTTCGCAAACGCCACCTGTTTCAGCAACACCTGAAAGAGCCTTAAATGCAGAAACACAGGAATTACTTCGTAGTGCTGCTGACTTTATAAGCGACCCTAAGCTTAGCCAAGCTTTACTACGTTTGGCAAGCAATAAAAAGTAACATCGCAATCAAATGTAATAAATTAAAAAGCAAACATTATGTGATGTGTGTCACAGTATTAAAGCAATAACAAAAACATAAAGACACAAACACAATGACTTATGTCACATTCACATACATGATTGGACAATTAGCTTCGTCATCAAATGTTACAATTTCATAGCAGCTTGGATCACTTTTCACATTGCGTAAAAGTTGATTATTCAAGGCATGTCCAGATTTGTAACCATCAAATTTGGCAATAATCTGATGTCCGAGCAGGTATAAATCACCCACGGCATCCAGAATTTTATGACGTACAAATTCGTCCGAGAAACGTAAACCTTCTTCATTAACGACCCCAGTTTCATCCACACCAATGGCATTTTCCAGACTGGCACCCAGCGCCAGGTTATTGGCTTTGAGATAATCCAGATCTTTCATAAAACCAAAGGTACGCGCTTCACTGACTTCATAAACGAAGGTTTCAGTAGAAAAATCGATACTGGCAGACTGATGTTCTTTTTTAAAGGCAGGATGATCAAAATCAATGGTGAAGTTCAGCTGAAAGCCCTCATGTGGGCTAAAAATGGCACGTTTGTCATCAATCAGTGCTTCAACCGGTTTAATAATCTTGACGAATTTTTTAGCAGCATCCAGCTCTTGCAAACCGCCCTGCATCAACAGGTAAATAAACGGACCTGCACTGCCGTCCATAATCGGGACTTCAGAAGCCGATACTTCAATAATTAGGTTATCAATGCCCAGACCAGCGATCGCACTCATGACATGTTCAATGGTGCCTACTTTGGCATTTTCCTGAACGAGGTTCGAGCACATAAAGGCTTCCTGAATCAGCATGGCATCAGCTAGAATGTCCACTGGTGGGTTCAGGTCTATACGACGAAACACAATTCCCCCATCGGCATGGTGCGGCACAAAGTTAATCATGACTTTCTGCCCACTGTGAAGACCGATTCCGCTCGCTTTCACGACACGTTTCAGGGTACGTTGTTTCAACATGCTTTTATCATCTGTTCATCTATAAAACCGCTATACGTTAGCATATTTGGCCATTGATAAAAAACAAAAAGGTGGCTTAAAAGCCACCTTTCCTGTCTAATCCATCTAAACACATGATGTTACATGTTATTTACGCTGTTGATTCTTAAGATAATCCTGAATGCTCATTGGCGTTGGGCGCGGGCTAGAAACCGAAGCCGCCGCTGGATTCGCTGCTGCCCCTGTTTCATGCTGCTGACGCTGAATTGCCGGTACATCATCATCTTCCACCACAGCCTGTGCAACTGCTGCTGGACGAGTTGCCTGTACATTAGTACGTTTGGTCGGTTCAACTGAATCCGCTGCATGACGGGTTAGACCTGTTGCAATCACAGTCACGCTGATTTCATCACGCGCATCCGGATCAAAAACGGTACCGTAGAACACCTGACCTTCATCTAAATCAACAATCTGGTTCACAACATCGGTAATTTCTTCAATTTCACCGAAAGTCACATCATCACCACCGGTCACATTGATCAGAATACCTTTGGCATTCATGATAGTCACGTTATCGAGTAATGGACTACGGATCGCCTGCTCAGCAGCCTGACGTGCACGGTTCTCACCACGACCCAGACCGACACCCATCATGGCATAACCACGAGTGCTCATGGCTGTTTTCAAATCGGCGAAATCAAGGTTGATATGGCCAGGACGAACCACCAAATCAAAAATACTGCGTACTGCATTCAACAATACATCATCCGCTTTTTTATAGGCATCTTTCATTGAAATATCACGGAAGACTTTCAATAGACGCTGGTTTGGAATGATGATTAATGAGTCTACATGCTGCTCTAGCGCTTCAATCCCTTTTTCAGCAGACTGTAGACGGCGTTTGCCTTCAAAGTTAAATGGCGTGGTCACGACACCAACGGTCAGAATACCCATTTCTTTCGCAATTTCAGCAACCACTGGCGCTGCACCGGTACCGGTACCACCGCCCATACCCGCAGTTACAAAGACCATATCGGTCCCTTCAAGCTGTTGGCGAATCAGTTCACGGCTTTCTTCTGCTGCGGTCTGGCCGACTTGCGGATTTGCACCTGCACCCAGACCACGGGTACTTTGCTCGCCCAGCTGAATTTTAAATTCGGCTTCCATGCGATCCAATGCCTGTTTGTCCGTATTGGCACAAACAAATTTTACGCCCTGGATATCGGACTGCAACATATGTTGTACCGCATTACCACCCGCACCACCTACACCAAATACAGTGAAACGGGCTTGACCATTGCTATCGCTATGATCGTCTTCGAAAAATTCAAATGAGGCCATGACCTATAAAATTCCTAATTCATAATTGGCAGTCACTAAGCCCGTATACTGCCTTAATCTTAATAAAATTGTTTTTAAGAATGCTGCTCATGCGTTCACTTGTCAAGTACAAGCCCGATTAACTACATCTTCCCAACAATAATCACAATAAAAATCGACTTAAAAGATTGATTTCAAGGTGTCATTAAAGCCAAATAAGGCTCTTTTGACCCGTTTAGCCAAGGACAACCGTTCTACATCATCCTGTTCCACAATCGTATCTTGGGTATCACTCTGGCTAAACATCAGCAAACCTGCCACAGTGCTATATTGCGAGCGACGTAAAGCAGCCTGATGTTGCTCATCTGCATACACCTGCGTCGGCGGATTACCTAAATGCGCCGAGACTCCCATGGTACGGCGAACAAAGCTCACCATGCCTTCGATATGACTAGCATCACCGGTTAATACCACACCATGATACAAGCCCTGGATGGCACCATTTTTCACTAATTCATCACGTACCAGACCCAGAATTTCTTCATACCGTGCCATGATAATTTCAGTCAGCTCGATCCGGCTGATGGTTTGTGGCCCGTCAATTCCTTGGAACTGAATCATATGGTCCGGCTTGACCACTTTCAGGTCGACACAGCCATACAGCAATTTCAGACGTTCAGCTTCTTCGGTCGTGGTTTGCAATACTGCTGCAATATCACGGGTCACATGTTCACCGCCACGCTGGAAGGTATGGGTTAAGGCCAGACGGCCATCCACATACACCGCCACATTGGTCGTGCCAGCACCGATATCCACTAGACACACGCCATATTCTTTTTCGTCTTTGAGCAGGCTGGCTTCAGCGGTGGCCAGACTCGACACCACCATTTTTTCTACGCCGATATTGGCCCCCTTCAGGGCGCGATCAATATTCTGCATGGTACTAATCGGCAGCATCATCAGATGATAATGCCCGGTCATGCTATGTGCCGACATACGAATCGGGTTTAGCACCCATTCCGGTGAATCATCCAGCTCAAAACCTAGAGGCACAGCACTGACCAGATAATGATCTGAAGTCAAATGACTGGCTTTGGCCAATTCCAGTGCACGCACCACTTCACTGGTGGTAATCGCATGTTCGCTATTGTCGATCGAGGTGCGACCTGAAGCATAAAAGCTTTTTAATTCGGCACTTGGAATAGAGACCCAGGCAGAATGTACACGACATTCCGCCATATCTTCTGCTTCTTGAACGGCATTTTTAATTGCAGTAATAACTTTATCGAGACTGACAATTTTCCCTTTACTCATGCCTCGGTTACGAGCGGTTGCCATACCAATCACTTGGATATTGTCTGGCGCGTGTACCTTGCCAATCAAAACTGAAACTTTGTGTGTCCCAATGTCAATCGCTACAACCGAGGGAACAGCTTCACTCATTATTCACTACTACCATTACGTGTTTGTTAGATTTATGGCTTTAAATGCCTCTATTTTTTAAAGCCGGTCATTATGGCTTTACTGTTACATTATTCTCAACGCCCGTGTCATCAATGGTTACAATAAAATGTCCATTTACAATTTTAGGCGGAATTGAATTTTTCCACTGGATCGACAATCCATTGCGATAACGCAGGTCGATGGCCGAAATTTTAGACCAGACTGGCTTTAAATCGCTCTGAGACAGATGGCTCAGGCGTTGTAATTTGCTCATGGTCTGATCTTTATCCACAATTATTCTTAAACCCGAATCAAACTGCATAAACCAGGTCATTCGCTCGGTGAGATATAATTCTTTTAGACGAATGCCTTGTGGCAAAAATAATTGATTAATTTCATTATAACGACGCATCATGGTTTCTGCATGGCTCGCCGGCCCATGTAGTAACGGTAATGCCTGATAATTCTTGGGTGTGACTTCCGTGAAAATCACACCACTGTCACTCAATAAACGTCCCGTTCCCCAACGCGCAATCGCATGATGCGGCATCACCCGCACCCGAATGCCATTTGGCCAGGCTCGGGACACCACGACCCGATCTACCCAGGACAATTCCAGGGTACGATCACGGATCGCTTCCAAATCCGAAGTAAAATAGTTTTCGGTCACAATCGGTGACACATACTGCATGACCTGACGCTGTTCAGCAACCGAGCGCGTACCCACGACACCCAGCTCTGCCACGTCACTATTGGTCATGACTTTATATAAGCCCAATATTCCAAAGGCCAGCACCAGTAGCGCAATACACAACAATAACCAGCCACCAAAATTGGTCAGCTTTTCTTTGCGTGTTGGCGGCTTGTCGTGAATTGAAGTAATCGCAGCACGTTTACGGCGCATGGAAACAGGAAGTTGAGCCATATTTAGTGTGCCGAACCAGTCAAGGTCTGTTCCAGTATCGCCACACACAGCTCATCAAAACTGTAACCGACTGCAGCTGCCGCCTTTGGCACCAGTGAATGACTGGTCATTCCCGGCACGGTATTCACTTCAAGCAACCAGAAGTTGCCCTGTTCATCCTGCATGGCATCAATCCGGCCCCAACCGCTGGCACCGACTGCCTGGAATGCGCGCAAACTCAAGGCTTTTAACTGCTGCTCTTCAGCTTCACTTAAACCACATGGAATGCCATATTGCACATCATTACGCTGATATTTCGCTTCATAATCGTAGAAGGCAACATCTTGAGGCGGTTCAAGACGAATCACCGGTAGCGCCTGACCATTTAAAACCACAATGGTGTATTCACGGCCGGTAATCCATTTTTCTGCCATCACCACGGCATCATGTTCAGTTGCCTTGGTAATCGCTTCGGCAAAGTCTTCAATTTTCTCGACCTTGCTCATGCCGATACTGGAACCTTCATGCACCGGCTTGATAATCAAAGGCAAGCCTAAAGCATTAACAATGTCGGTCGCATCAGAATCTTTGGTGACAATACGATACGGCGCTGTCGGTAATTCCGAACCCTGCCAGACCTGCTTGGTCTTGACCTTGTCCATGCCGATCGCAGAACCTTGTACACCGGTACCGGTATACGGCACGTTTAACCATTCCAGTGCGCCCTGAATTTGGCCGTCTTCCCCGCCACGTCCATGCAATACAATGAACGCACGATCATAATTCACCAATTCTGTGACACTACGCTCCTGCGGATCAAACGCTTCCGCATTGACCCCTGAACGCACTAATGCCTCAAGTACCGCCGTACCACTGTCTAGAGAAACCTCACGCTCTGCAGATTTACCACCAAGCAACACGGCAACTTTTCCGAATTTTGAAGCATTTGACACGTTTATATCCTTAAACTTTTTTCAATCTGGTCAATTCAATTCAGTCACACAAGATGACTATTTTATATATAAGTGATTTTGTGCAAGTTCGACTGAGATTGCTCCAACATTACCTGCGCCCTGGGTTAATAACAAGTCATTTGCTTGCAATACTTTTCTCATGATCTGATTCAGGTTGCCGTCCGCCGCATCGACCAGAATCGGCTCGACTTCACCACGTAGACGAATGCTGCGGGCCAAAGTGCGACTGTCCGCCCCGACAATCGGTTTTTCACCGGCAGGATAAACATCCAGCAACAATAACTGGTCTACAGTAGAAAGTACTTCCACAAAATCATCGAAACAGTCACGGGTACGGCTATAACGGTGTGGCTGGAACATCATTACCAGACGACGGTCCGGATGACTCTGACGCGCAGCTTTAATCGTCGCTTCGACTTCTTTTGGATGATGACCATAGTCATCCACCAGTTTCACGTCACCGCCCTCAATCGCAAACTCACCCTGAACCTCAAAGCGACGCCCCACACCACTGAAACCTTCCAGTGCACGGCAGATTGAAGCATCAGACACGCCTTCATCGGTCGCTATACCAATCGCGGCCAAGGCATTCAGCACATTATGCAAACCTGGCTGATTCACGGTTACACGCAATGGCTCACGCTCTTTACGCAATACGGTAAAGTGGGTTTGCATGCCATCCTGATCAACATCTACTGCGCGGATGTCATTGTCCTCATTGAAGCCATAAGTCAGTAACGGACGTGCAATCCGCGGCATGATTTCACGGATATTGGCATCATCACCACACACTACGGCCAAGCCGTAAAATGGCAATTTTTGCAGGAACTGGATAAAAGTATCTTTCAGGACATCGAAGCTACCGCCATAGGTATCCATATGATCGGCATCAATATTGGTCACCACAGCAGCCATCGGTTCCAGGTGCAGGAAAGAAGCATCTGACTCATCGGCTTCGGCCACGATATAACGGCTGGCGCCCAAGGCTGCGTTCATACCGGTACGGTTCAGCAAACCACCGATCACATAGGTTGGATCCATATTTTCTTCAGCCAGCATACAGGTGATCAGGCTGGTGGTCGTGGTCTTGCCATGCGTACCGGCAACGGCAATACCATGACGGTAACGCATCAGTTCACCCAGCATTTCCGCACGGCGAACCACAGGAATACGGTTTTCAATCGCGGTTTTAATTTCCGGATTTTCTTTATCAATCGCGGTAGAGACCACGATCACGTTGGCGCCCTTAATATTATTTGCAGTATGTCCGATATAGACTTTAATGCCATTCGCTTCCAGCTGTGCGGTGGTATTGGATGCCTTAATATCTGAACCGGAAACTTTATAGCCCTGGTTTTTCAGCACTTCCGCAATACCACACATGCCTGCACCACCGATCCCCACAAAATGAATGTGTTTGATACGGCGCATTTCCGGCACTTTAATTAACTTTTTCGCTTGTTCAGCTGGGGTTGTTGGAGACATAGTTTACTCGGATTACAATTCTTGAATTAAACGGACCACATGTTGAGTCGCATCGGGTTGAGCCTGTCGGCGTGCTTTCACGGCCATTTCCATTAACAGTTGGCGATTCAGCATCGGCTCTAATAATGTTTTTAAACTTTCCGGGGTCATCGTGGCCTGCGGGCAAATCTTTGCCGCATTGATATTGGCCAGGAAACCGGCATTGGCCGTCTGGTGATCATCCACTGCACTTGGAAGCGGCACAAAAATCGCAGCTACGCCAGCAGTGGCAATTTCAGTGACGGTCAAAGCTCCGGCACGGCAAATCACCAGATCGGCATCAGAATAGGCTTTGGCCATATCTTCAATAAAGGGCTGTACTTCAACTTGTAGACTGGCCGGTGCATTTTCATAGCGTGCCCGGGTCGCTTCGGCATGGTTTTGCCCACACTGATGATAGACGCTTAATGGCACATTGAGTTGCTTTAAAGCTTCTGGAACCCGTTCATTTAAGGCTTGCGCCCCCAAAGACCCACCAACGATCAGAATACGTAAGGGTAGTCCTGCCTTGTCACGCTCCTGATAACGCCAGGACGGATTTAAAATTTCGCTAATTTCTTGTCGTACCGGATTACCTGTAGTCACGACTTTTTCTTGGGCCGGAAAAGTATTTGGAAAAGCCTGGCACACCGTCTTTGCCACACGCGACAATTGGGTATTGGTAAAACCGGCAACTGCATTCTGTTCATGGATCAGCACCGGAATGCCTAAAATACGCGCAGCCAGACCACCCGGCCCTGCCACATAACCGCCAAAGCCTGCCACGGCATCGACCTTGAGCTGTTTCATGAATTTCATGGCACTGAAGGTGGCTTTCATGATTTTAAAAGGAGCCAAGGCCTTACGTAGAAAACCGTTGCCACGCACGCCCTGAATATCAATCTGATAAATGGGAATATTCTGGTTTTTTAATAGACGGTTTTCCATGCCTGCGGGCGTGGCCAACCATGAAACCTGTATACCTTGTTGTTGTAAATCTTTGGCAACAGCTAACGCTGGAAACACATGTCCACCTGTACCTGCGGCCATCATCATGACATGTTTAGGCTGTTTTTGCTGAGCGTCGGTCACGGTCTAATTCTTCAATTCAAAAAATGGAGCAGGAAATCTGATTTAAGTAATCAATTGTAATCACAAACCTCAGGCCATGAAAGTTTATTTACTTTATTTCAACAAGGCTTTAATTGTTTTTTTCACGCAAATTCCAAGTTTAGACTCGTTTTATTTATAAGGTCTGCACTTTTCCTTCGACTTAAGTGACATATCATAGCAATTTTAAATGATTTTCTCATTATATTATCAATAACCTTGCCACGGACAAGGCTTTATTTAGAACCCTTTACAGCTCACTCCCGGTCAATCCATATCCTATCATCGACTAATGAGCTTAGGCTTAAATCCTATCAATTTTATAAAACTTTCATGTTATTCATATCTATATATGAATGATGCTTGATGTACAAGCAGATGCTTTAAATGGACTCAGTTCGGATAAATGTCAAAAATATCATGTCATGATGTATGGATTATCTTGGCCGGTTATCTGGCTGCGATCCATGTCGGCAAACTTTCGGCCGTGATTCCTGTATTGCAGCAGGATTTAAACCTGAGTTTTACCCAGGCTGGTTTTTCATTAGCGTTGGTGCAGGCTGCCGGAATGCTGTTTGCGCTATGCATTGGCGCCTTCTCGGAAAAAATGGGATTAAAGCGCTGCCTGATCATGGCCTTAATCATTTTAGGGCTGAGCAGTCTTGCCGGGCTCTGGATTACGCAGCCTGCCACTTTATATGTATTGCGCTTTATGGAAGGAATCGGGTTTTTAACCATTTCCTTGTGTGCGCCAGCAATTTTAAAACGTACCAGCCGCGCTGAGACACTGAATTTCAAGATGGGACTCTGGAGTTCCTATATGGGCATCGGTGTCAGTCTGGCCGTATTGACGATTCCTCTCCTGCTTGAATATCTGGACTGGCAAATGATCTGGGCCATTTTGGGCTGCCTGTGCCTTGTCATTGCTGGCATGATTAAACAATATTTAAATATTGAACCTGTCCTGGTAACACAGCCAGACTCTTCTCAGCCAGCTACGGAAAACACCTCATTCTGGCAGATTGTTCAAATTACCCTGACCCATCCTCCCATTATCTGTCTGGCGATTATTTTTGCCTGTTATACCAGTCAATGGATTACTGTCACGGGCTTCCTGCCTACGCTGTATGTCGAACAGGGGCTGGACTTAAAACGCGCAGGGATGCTGGTCTCGATAGTCGTGCTGGCCAATCTGGGGGGCACTTTTGGCGCAGGCATGTTGCTGCAACAGGGTTATAGACCGCCCACCTTATTGAGTACCGGATTTGTAGCAATGCTCTGCAGCAGTTGCTTGGTATTTGCTGCAAATTCCTGGCTCTCATTTGAATTGCAGGTTGTCAGTGCCGTGCTGTTTTCACTGATTGGCGGGATGATCCCAACCACTGTTTTTGCGATTACCCTGCACTATGCACCACGTGCCTATGCAGCAGCAGCCAGTGTGGGTGTGGTTTTACAAATTTCAGCCTGCGCACAGTTTTTTATACTGACCCTGAGCGCTGCGCTGATATCTGCCACTCAATACTGGGCCAATCTTGCCATTATCACCGTCTGCCTTTCGATGCTGGGTATGGTAATGACGGCATTTTTATTTAAGCGCTATCCCCAATGAAAAAATAAAAAAGAGCCTGCAAGCAGACTCTTTTTTCACCTGATTTTGCTTTTAAACCTGATTGGCCTGCCCCGCTTCCAGCACGGCAAACAGATCATCTGCAATCGAGGTGCCAAACTGGGTGTCAATTTCACGGATACAGGTTGGACTGGTTACATTAATTTCAGTAACATAATTTCCGATCACATCCAGCCCTACAAAGACCAGACCTTTTTCTCTGAGATACGGCCCTACTTTTGCTGCAATGGCTTTGTCATTTTCAGTCAGGGGGCGTGCCTCACCTAGGCCACCCGCGGCCAGATTACCACGCACTTCACCATTTTGTGGAATACGGGCCAGACAATACGGCACTGGCTCACCATTAATCATCAGGATGCGTTTATCGCCTTCGACAATTTCCGGAATATAACGCTGCGCCATAATCGGCTGGGTACCATTATTGGTCAGCATTTCAATGGTTGAACCGATGTTGATGCCATCCTGATACAGGCGGAAAATCCCGGTGCCGCCCATACCATCTAGAGGTTTTACAATCACATCGACCTGTTCTTTGAGAAATTCACGGATCAGGCTTTGCTGCGAAGTCACCAAGGTCGGAACTTGCAGATGCGGGAACTGGGTCGCGAACAGTTTTTCATTACAGTCACGCAGGCTTTGCGGTTTGTTGATGATCCATGCCCCTTCGCGCTCTGCCTGCTCCAGAATATAAGTGGTATAGACGAAGTTCATATCAAAAGGCGGATCTTTACGCATCAAGACAACGTCATAAGCAGCGATCGACTCTTTTTGTTTTTCGCCAAGTTCATAATAATGGTCGTAGTCTTCAAATACCTGTAGCGGCGCGATCAGACCAAAGGCCTTGCCCTGATCGACATATAAATCTTGCTGCAATGCATAACCGAGTTCATGCCCGCGACGTGCTGCTGCCCACAGCATGGCCATGGTCGAGTCTTTCTTCAGGTTTACATTTTCAATGGGATCCATCACAACAAGTACGCGCATGTGTCTCTGCTCTTTTTCAAAAAATGACTTGGCAAGGAGTATAGCTTGTGTGGATTCTTTTGTTTATGGTGATTTTGCATGACTTATTTTGTATAGGTTTTTAGATAGATGCTCAGGCAATTTGAGCTCAAGGGAGGTATGCCATGCAACAGGCCATTATCGGTTTTCACCTGGATGAGGAACAGCATTGGGTTGCAGAACTGGCCTGCGGACATGGCCAGCATGTGCGGCATACCCCGCCCTGGCAAAATCGCCCATGGGTGATGACCGAGCAAGGACGTAAAGAAAAACTCGGGATGCTGCTAGACTGTAGAAAATGCGAAAAGTGCGAAACTGAAACCTGAACCTATGAAAAAAGTAGTATGTAGGTGACCTAAAAAATAATCTTGTCCAGAATTTGCTAATTTGAGTTACTGCGTTTATGCTTTTATTGCTCAAACATGCAGCGCATTTTTTCAGGGTGTACTTTTGCTCATACGGCTCGTCAAACAGATCTGGTTGGTGATGCTTGTGGTTTTTGCCATAGGCTGGAGCAGTGTGTCTGTCGCATCTGCAAACACCATGCATCTGGTTATGCCGTCTGAAAAAACGAATCCTCATTGTCTGGAAATGACAAAACCCTCTGCTTCTCACTCGCTGCATAAGACTGATCATCATCAAGATCAGGAACTGATTCAGCCGGACTGTGTCAGTGACAGCACCCAGCAGTCATCAGATTGTCTGGATTGTGGCACTATGGCCTGCCAGAACTTGGTCACCAGCCTGCCCATTACAACGCCCGAGTTAAGCGTGCCTGATCACGGTTATCCGGAAAAAACCCTCCTCCCTGCTTACCATGCCCAGCACCTTGCCGGTTACTGGCAAGAAATCCTGCGCCCACCCAAAGCTTGATCCTGAATTTTTAAATTTTTTTATTCATTAAGGATTAAGTTATGTTGCTTAAAATCAGTCAAAGCCTGTGTCTGGGCTTCGGTCTCATCTCGTCGTCTGCCTTGTTTGCAGCCGTAAAGAATATCATCTGGTCATTGATGAAAGCCCGATCAATCTCACCGGAAAGACGGTCAAGCGTATCACTGTAAACGGAAAATTCCCTGCACCCTTGCTGGAATTTGAAGAAGGTGATGATGCAGTCATTCATGTACAAAACAACCTGAACAATCAGGATACCTCGCTGCACTGGCATGGCCTCCTCCTGCCCGGGCTGATGGATGGTGTCCCCGGATTTAACGGTTTTCAGGGGGTCAAACCGAAACAGTCTTTTACTTATCGCTTCAAGGTTCGTCAAAACGGCACCTATTGGTATCACGCACATTCCAAAGGTCAGGAACAGGACGGCCTCTATGGCGCATTGGTGATTCGCCCCAAAGCACAGACATTACTACCTCCACATGAACAAACCGAGCGGGATTATGTGGTGATGCTGTCAGATTTTCACGAACAAAGCGGCCAGCAGATTCAGAACAATTTAAAAAAATCGGCCGAATATTATCAGAACCAGCGTGAAACCTTGGGCGATGTACTCCAGCAGGTGAAACGTGATGGCCTGAAGGTCACCTGGTCAGACCGCAAGATGTGGAACCAGATGCGTATGCTGAAAACCGACCTATCTGATGTTACCGGTTATACCTTTCTGGTCAATGGAAAAACGCCGCAACAAAACTGGAGTGGCCAGTTCCAGCCCAATGAAAAAGTCCGCCTGCGTTTCATCAATGCTTCTGCCATGTCGTTTTTCGATGTGCGTATTCCCCAGCTGAAAATGACCGTGGTCAGTGCCGATGGACAACCGGTGCAGCCGGTCAATGTAGATGAATTCCGTATCGGAACCGCTGAAACCTATGATGTGATTGTGGAACCCACTGCAGCGCATTACCAGATTGAAGCGGAATCGATCGACCGCTCAGGCTTTGCCATTGGCAGTCTGCATCAGGCAACTGATTCAAGTAAAGCCCCGGCTCCGGTTCAATTACCAACACCGCGCCCTCGTGCCTTATTGACCATGGAAGATATGGGACATGGCGAACAACATGACATGTCACATGACACACACAGCAGTCAGACCATGCAGACTGCCACAAGTGAACATGATCAACATGCCCAGCACGACATGCATACAAGTCATAGTGACATGTCCGGAACCAATCAGCCTGTTCAGGGCTGGGCCAATATGTCTACGCCTGCAGGGCACAAAGCCTTGCAATATCAAGACCTCAAAGCCCTGACACCGCAACCTGATACCCGCGCAGCAGAACGTGAACTGGTGATTCGTCTGGGTGGAACCATGGAGCGCTACATCTGGACCATGAATGGTAAAAAATTCAGTGATGCCGAGCCACTTCAAGTGAAATATGGCGAGCGGATCCGGCTGAAATTTATCAATGACAGCATGATGGCCCATCCGATGCATTTGCATGGCATGTTTATGCAGCTGGAAAATGGTCAGTCTGCTGCAAATATGCCAAATAAACATACCGTGATTGTGCCGCCCGGGAAAACGGTCACGACCTTGCTCACAGCAGACGAACTGGGAGAATGGGCGATTCACTGCCATCTGCTCTATCACATGAGTGCCGGCATGATGAACAAGCTGATTGTGGCACAGGTTGATGAAGATCAAGCATCTCACCCTTCTTCACAAAAAATGCCGTCAAAGCCAGCAGCTGCTCAAGGAGAAAGCCATGCACATCACTAATCTTTTGGTAAAGTCAGTGCTCAGCAGTGCGCTTACCCTAAGCAGTCTGAGTATTTTTGCGGCAGCTTCTAGCGAGCATACGGGTCATAATGAACATCAGCATCATAGCGGATATCATGCCATGCAAAACATGGCTGATGACCACGCACAGCATACTGAAACAGCAGATGCCGTTTCTCATCAACCGCCACCAAAGTTATTGCATCAACAGCAGGCGCTGAACACACCACAAAATTCAGTCAGTTCTGCCAGCGAACATGATCATCGTAAAGAACATGGCGCACAGATTTATAGCCAGATTATTCTGGACCAGAAATGGCAGCATAGTTCAGAGGGAAATGGAGCATTCAAGTCCAAGAACCAGGCCAGAGTCGGCACGGATGAAAATAAAATTTTCCTCAAGCTAGAAGCCGACAAACATGAATCCCGTCAGGCCGAATATGATGCCAAAGTGTTGTATAGCCGAAATATTTCTGATTTCTGGGATGTGCAGACCGGGGTGCGCTATCGACAGGAAAATTTAGCCGAGCCTTCTATAAACCAGCAGAACGAGCGCTTCGATGCAGTATTTGGGCTACATGGCCTGGCTCCCTACTTTTTCAAAACGGATGCTCATGTCTATGTTGGTGAAGATGACTTTGTCGGATTAAAACTGAAAACAGAGCGTGACCTGTTACTGACTCAGAAACTGATTATGCAACCCTTTGTCGAACTGGATGTCATCCTGAATGATCAGGCAGCTAATGCGAAAAAAACCGGCCTTAGTCATGCCACCTTGAGCCTGGAAACACGCTATGAACTGAGCAAAAAGCTCATGCCTTATTTGGAAGTGGGTTATGAATATAGTAAAGGCAACCAACAGACGGCCTGGCAGCAAAGTTCAGATTCAGAAAAAGGCTGGATCTATTCGGCAGGTCTGAAAATGATGTTCTAAATTTTTGATACAGAAAATTATGCAGCTACGGGATATGAAGCTCCATTCATGTCCCGTAGCGCTATGGCACTATACATTTGGCTGAGGAAGATTTTTTAATCCTATGAACTGTACATGCAATGCTTTTCTGTACTTTCCCGCTCATTAAGACACTTATTATTTTGCGAAAAACTAGTCTTCATCGCCTTGATTTCTACTGTTACTTTTAGCCACCAAAGTGCCTAACATAATGATAAAGGTACTCACGCCGCCAATTAACAGGCTCATCAGCCCCATTTCCAGCATAAAATTGCTATCGCCAGTCTCAGGGGCACCCCATAGAAATTGAAGACGATCGCCAAAAACAAAATTGATTGCACATACAATCAGAAAACCAATCAAGGTGGCAATCAGTAAAGTAACCACCAAGTTCTTCCACATTTTACATCCGACGAACAGGATGATCATGGCCAGTCCAACCATGGTGATGATGGATATAAGTAACACACTGTTCCAGTAATCCATGAGACTCACTCATATTTGGTTTTAAATTAAAATCAAGAAATTCTTATAGTTAATTTTTCCAATTGAATTTTAATATAGGTGGATTTTTATACGCAAACAATGACGATAACTATCTTAAAACTACAAATACTAATTTACCCAAAGTTATAAAATACAATGACTTAGTAAAATCTTGCTGGGTACTGAACGATTTTGATTAACATAAAGTAACACAAACACAACGTGTATTTATTGTTTAGCTTCGCTAAAGCTTAAATGCAAATGATAAAGCTCAAGCGAATCAGCTTGAAATGCTTTAAAAAACAAGAATTGAGCTACTTTTATAAGAAAAATAAATAATAAATATAAAAAACTTGAATATTTTCTGATTTAGGCTATGCTGTCTTTAACTAGAAAAAAGCGTTGTTTAGTTAAGCTTCTTTAAGTGCCGCAGTATTATTTATAATCCTCAGTTTTTTCAGATCTTTATTTCAATTCTTGTTGTTTTTCCAAGTTATCCATAGTCATTTGCATGACTAAAATTATTAAAATTTAACAGGTTATATTATGTCTACTACAGTTACCGGTACAGTAAAATGGTTTAACGAAACTAAAGGTTTTGGTTTTATTCAACAAGAATCAGGTCCTGACGTTTTTGCACACTTTAAAGAAATCAGCAGTTCTGGTTTCAAAACTTTGTTTGAAGGTCAGCGCGTTTCTTTTAGCGTGGTTGATGGTCAAAAAGGTCCAAATGCGATCAATATCGTTGCGCTATAATTTAGCACAGCAATAAGAAAAAGCACCTTCAGGTGCTTTTTTTAGCTCTGAAGATTCATAATTTTGGTGAAAGGTTTTCTACTCCTCTATTTAGCTCATTAACAGTGAATTTTTAAGAATCATGTTCTGAATCATTGCTGTTGTAAGCGTTGCTCTATAAAGAAATAGAAATGAAAAACCCCTGGCATCTGCCAGGGGTTTTCCGTATGGGTTCGCTTGGTATAACTCCTGTCGTACCTTACTTTCCTTGTATTTATCTATTGTTATTCTTGTGTGGAACCTCCTGTTCCTGTTAAAGCTATCATAGGAAATTTCCACTATTCAAAACAGCCGCAAAGTGCTGGAATCGATGTAAGCCAATGCTTACAAGAATAGACAGAGATAATAGATTTCAAATGTTTAACAAATTGAGTATCTATAAAAAAAGGAAGCTCACGCTCATTGCTGTCCCACAATTTTTCACAAGAGGAAGCTCATTTGAGCTTCCTCTTGTTTTATGGGTATTTTATCGGGTGAAAATAAAGCTTTTAAAGTTCTTCTTTCAAACAAATTCACTTGAATTATTCTGAGTAAACGTTGAACTGTCCAACCTGTTTTCCCTAAATGTTGAGCGAAACTCACCAATAAATAGGCGATCATCGCAATCCAGATTTGTGTCTGAATTGCGTTCCTGCTGCGGCCTAGAAACGCTTTTAATTTGAGATTCTGCTTAATCGCCTTAAAGAACAGCTCAACTTTCCAACGATCTTTATAAATCGCCGCAATGGTGGAGGCGGCTAAATGAAAGTTATTGCTGAGAAAGCTAAAGTGCTTGCCACTTTGCTGATCTCTATATTCAATTCTTCTTAACACTGGGGCTTTTCTTTTTAGGGCATGTGCGCTATTCAGCTGAATGGTTTCATCTTTTAGAATACCTTTGGATTCAAGCACTGGATGTTGCTGGATCACCTGATACACAGATTTAGGCCTAAAACGTGTGACAAATCCAATGTTTTGAGCAGTCAGATTTGCATACCATTGGTAATCGACATAGCCTTTATCAAAAACTACAATGCTGCCAGCAGGAAACTGGAATTTGCGGCCTTGTACCATGTCATTTTCTTTGCCATTTTCAACTGCAACAAACTCAGGAATATCATTGCTGTGATTCAATCCTATGCTGAGTTTCATGCTGGCTTTTGAGTCGTGAACTTTGGCCCATTCAGATAAGGAAAGCGACAGGTCAATATGACTGGCATCCAAGGAATACAAGGGATTCTTAAAGCGAAATTTATGAGCTACTTTTGAGTGTTCATAGTATTTAAGCAACTTGTGAAATAGCTGTTGATACAAGGCAGCAGGCTGCTGCTCATTGATTCGTGCCAGCGTGCTTCGGGGAATAGACTTTGCTCCGAGATGACTTAGCTTTTCCTGTTGGCACTCCAAATTGGATTGAATATCTCTCAGACTTTGTCTACAAGAGAATTGAGACATCAATATGGCAATAAACTGATCCCACCGGGAAGCCGCTCTAAATTTCTGTCCAACATGGTGTACTTTAGCAAGTTGTTCAAAATCCTGTCGCACAACAGGTTTAATTAGCTCATGAAATACGGTATTCTGATGTGACAAAACCTGAATCCTGGTCGTTAAAGTGTTTGTTTGCACTCATATTTTAACTGTTAGGACTCAGGTTTTTTTATTTAAAGCAAACTATGGGACAGCAGTGAGCTCACGCTTCCTTTTCTATGCCAATCTAGGCTTAGATCCCGTATTTAACACGGTAATCTTCCATTTTCGCCAAAGCTTCTAGGTCGCCTTTCGCTTCCAGATAGTCCATTAAATCTTTCATGGTAATTAAGGCATGTACAGGAATCTCAAGCTCTTGCTGCACTTCCTGAATCGCAGATAAATCCCCCTGACCTTTCTCCTGGCGGTCTAGCGCTACCAAAACTCCAGCAATTTGAGCACCGGCATTCTTCAAAATAGTGACGACTTCACGAATCGCTGTGCCTGCCGTAATTACGTCATCAATGATCCAGACTTTTTTACCTTCTACAGAAGCACCAACCAATACGCCACCCTCGCCATGATCTTTGGCTTCTTTGCGATTAAAACCCCACGGCACACTTACCCCATGATTTTGCGACAGAGCCACAGCAGTTGCTGCCACAAAAGGAATGCCTTTATAGGCAGGGCCAAAAATCACTTCAACATGGTCACATTCAGTCAGTTTTGCAGCATAGCCAGAAGCCAGCAGTGTCAAGGCTTCACCATCATTCAACAGACCCGCATTAAAAAAATAGGGACTCACACGCCCCGATTTTAAAGTAAACTCACCAAATTTAAGCACACCGCGTGATAATGCGAGTTCGATAAAAGCTTGTGGGTTAAACTGAGCTGGCGTTGACATGAGGTGCTCCTAAATCCATTAATTAAGGTAAGACTTGCGCATGATACCAAAGAGTAGCTATCCAGGTGATCAAAAAATTCTTCGCGTCGTTTCAATTAATGTCAACGGCTTACGCTCATCTGTCACCAAAGGTCTATTAGAATGGATGGAACAGTCGGATGCCGACGTGATTTGCATGCAGGAAAGCCGGATCACGCATGCGCAGTGGACGGACAAATTCAAGCCTGAAGGCTGGTACACGCACCTGTTTCCTGCCGAGCGTCCGGGTTATGCCGGTACTGCCATTTATAGCCGTCTGCCTTTTGTGTCTCTGACCGATGGCTTGGGTTTTGAACTGGCCGATTCACAAGGCCGTTTTATTGCCGCTGAATTTAACTTGGGTCTAGAACAAACTGTACAGATCTGTTCCCTGTATCTGCCTTCGGGTTCATCAGGCGATGAAGCACAAGCGCGTAAAGATCACTTTCTGGAAGAATACGCAAAAATCCTGAAACAGTGGCGCGATGAAAATAAATCGGTGATTGTCTGCGGTGACTACAATATCGTGCATAAACGTATCGATATTAAAAACTGGTCGGGTAACCAGAAAGCCTCGGGCTGTTTACCGCACGAACGTGCCTGGCTAGATCATATCTACGATGAGCTTGGTTATGTTGATACTTTCCGTGAAGTGCGTAAAGAAGCCGAGTTATATTCCTGGTGGTCAAACCGTGGACAGGCGCGTGCTAAGAATGTTGGTTGGCGGATTGATTATCATGCTTGTTCTCCGGACTGGAAAGAGCGCACCGTTAATGCTTGGGTCTATAAAGAACGATGGTTTAGCGACCACGCCCCCGTGATCATCGACTATAAATTATAATTTTCATTATTTAATTCAGTGAACACACGTTCACTGAATTAAGGTTTATCTCTTACATAACATGACGTATTTTTTGGGTTTATCTCAATGTAATAACATAGCATTATAGCGCTACGGCACAAGGACATGTCAGGACGACGACACAAGGACAGGACGCCGTAGGACGAAAATAAAACAGACTATAGATTTAGCTTGTTTTGCATGGATGTGACATTGGACGTTGGATTGAGACCCGCATGATCAGGATGATTAAATGCGGGTTTTCTATTTCTATCATTCCCAAATTTCTATTTTTCTTATTATTTAGATTGTTCTTTTTCTTGCTGCTCATATTAAAGCTGCTTGATGTCATTTTGATGACATGACTTTTCTGCTATTTAAAATTTTTTCCTTTTTTTCATTTGCTTTTGCATGGTCTGCTGCTGCCAATTTAGTTAAGCTAGTTCATGATTTAAATTTTTTAGATGGCAGCTATGTTAAAAATTTACGGAATTAAAAATTGTAGTTCGATGAAGAAGGCCTTTGATCTGCTGACGGAGCAAGGTCTGAGTTATGAATTTCATGACTATAAAAAACAGGGCATCGATGCTGAAACCGTCAAAACCTGGCTGGATGCCTTGGGTCAAGATGTGGTTCTGAATAAGAAAGGCACTACTTGGCGTAAACTCAGTGAAGAAGAGCAACAGACCGCCCTGTCGAGTGAAGATGCATTAATTAATGCATTAACTACCCATACCAGTTTAATTAAACGTCCAATCTTGGCAACCTCTACAGGATTTATTGCCGGTTTTGATGAAATAGCTTATCGTGGCTTGGATCACTAATCTCTTGCTCTAAATTGTATTCATAAAAAAAGCCTGACATTGGTCAGGCTTTTGTAAACCTACTTAAAATAAATTAGTTGGCACGAATCCAGGTCTGGTTACGACCCAATGCCGCTACGCCGATAAAACCACGTAGCTCAAGCTTCTTGCCACCGTCTGCTAGCTGGCCTTTCAACTTATAGGTTTTACCAGATTGCGGATCCAGGATCGAACCGCTGTCATAGCTAGTCCCGCCAGCATTTTTTAGACCTTTAACAATGGTCAGGCCTTTCAGAGATTTGTTGTGATATGGACCTTCACATTTCTTGCAGGCATTTTCTTCACCTGGAGTTAACACAGACTGAATACTGGCTGACAAAGTGCCGTTCTTTTGTTCAGTGAATTTAACCATGGCCTTAGGCTGCTTGGTTTTATCATCAATGGTTTTCCATACCGTGCCATTTAAAGGATCCGCGGCATTAGCCAGTGCAGATAAGCCTAGTAGTCCTAACGTAAGCGCTATTTTTTTCATTTTTCTTCATTTCCTTAGTCTGAAAATAGACCCATGTAGTATTAAAAAGTCACAACAATTTTTCAATTTTTAGCTGTGACTATTTAGTGTAACCTTGTAAATATGGTTGGTAAATAATCTACACGATCAATAAAAGCACAAAAAGATGGAAGGAAGATGAAGATAAGCCCGCTAACGAAACAATTAATTACAGAAAGCTTTTTAAAAACGGCCATTCGTGCCCCGAGCAGATTCAGTCTTCCACCGAGTTCAATGCGCATTGCTCTGGAACAGATGTGCAAACTTTTCCCTCAGGATAAAACGGTACAGATTCGCTCGCTCCGACTGGCCGGACTGCGCGCGGAAGAAATTAAGCCGCAGCAGGAATCGACCCAGCTGATTTTTCATATTCATGGCGGCGCATTTTACTTAGGTTCTTTAAATACCCATCGCGCCTTTATGACTCAAATTGCGGCTCGAACCCAGATGCAGGTACTGCATGTCGATTATCCGCTATCACCTGAATCTGCCTATCCGGAAGCATTAGAAGCCTTGTTTGATGTCTATAATCTGCTGCTGGATCAAGGTGTTCAGGCCAAAGATATTATTCTGTCCGGCGATTCTTGCGGTGCCAATCTGGCCTTGGCGCTAGCACTCAAAATACAGCAGGAAAGTCTTCCACAGGTCAGCGGTCTGATTCTGCTGTCTCCACTGCTAGATTTAACGTTGACCAGTGAATCTTTACGTTATAACCAGAAGCATGATGCCCTGCTGTCTCTGGAAACAGTTCAAACCGGGATTGAATATTATGTACCGCGTTCAATTGATCGGGGTGATCCGGAAGTTTCTCCTTTTTTTGCCGATTTAACCGGTTTGCCACCGATTCATATTCAGGTAGGTTCCAAGGAAATTCTGCTGGATGATGCTAGCCGTTTTAAAGAAAAAGCGGAACAGGCGGGTGTCGAGGTCGAATTTAAACTGTATACCGGCATGTGGCACAACTTCCAGATGTTCAGTGCCTGGTTCGATGAAGCCAAGCAGGCCCTGACCGATCTTGCAGAATTTGCCCATCGTCTGGACCGAGATTAACCATAATTCAATGCATAAAAAAGGTCAGCCGTAGCTGACCTTTGAAAAGAGGTTTTAGATTTTTAAATGGCCTGAACTTGCTGCAATGCAGTTTGCAATGCTTGGGCTTTAACCGCTTCGCCCATGTTCACTCCTTCAGCACGAATCACTTCGATATCATTCACACCGGTAAAGTTAAACACGGTTTTCAGGAAAGCCTCCTGAAAATCAGCCGGGCTTTGCTCGCCATAGACACCACCACGGCTGCTGGCGATATACACTTTTTTATTGCCCGCCAGACCCACAGGACCTTGTTCGGTATATTTAAAGGTACGTCCCGCGACACAGATCCGGTCAATCCAGGCTTTTAAGGTCGATGGCAAACCGAAGTTATACATCGCTGCACCAATTACCACGATATCTGCCTGCAAATATTGCTCTAAAATTTCCTCGTCCAATGCCGTCTGTTCTGCATTCTGCCCCATTAAAATTTCGGCGGTAAGATGGGGAATAGGCTGTGCAGCCAGATCCAGGTATTCAACTTCAATGATCTCAGCATATTTTTGCTGCAATTGTTCCACCACGGCCTGAGTCAACTGACGCGAAATAGAGGCATCTCCTAAAATACTGGAATCAATCTGTAAAACTTTCATGGCTTCACTCTTTATCTTTGGTTATTTCTAACAATGCAGCCATTTTAACGATTGACTATATTGAAATAATTAGCACAAATAAAACACATCATCCTGAATTTAGAACAAAACTGTATGCCTCTTAACCTCTTTAAGTTTGATTAGAACCCTTTGACATAGCCTAGATCACTTGTGCTATAGGTAAAGACTGAGCAGATGAGGTATCAACTAAATCACAAAAATGTTTTAAATATTTTTGTTTATCAAGCATTCAAACTTATGTTATCTTGTGTAAATAAAGCTATAAATATCCAATAAGTCTTAAAAAATCTGCCATAACAATTAAAGTCAGACCGGGACCATGAAGCGAATATCGCCTGTATTAGAAAAAGTGCTAAGACACAGAATCAAGAAATATCTGGTCGAAGATGAAGTCGTGATGAACTGGCGCATCCTGAAGAAATGCATCCTGATGCTGACCTTGGGATGCGGTGTACATCTGACCTAACTCGGCTGGGACCTGTTTGTTTTATTCAATCCTGAGTATTGGCAATATGTACAGATTGAACGGGTTCATTCGCAAGTCGTGCTGAACGGCAGTTTTTTATTGATTTTAGCCGTGCTGGTTTATCCTTGTTATAAATTTCAGGGCAACCGTCTGGTGGAACGTTATCTGCCCTATCTGGCAGTCGGCACTTTTGTGGTTTCGCTATGCCGGGATGCCTATATTGTCGGTGTGATCAGTCCGGTCGCTACTACCGCTTACGTTTGCTTAATTATGGTCGGTCTGGTACTGTTTCATCGCACGCTAGTGTATAGCATGCTGATTCCTGCTTCCATTTTTCTGGATGGATGTGCCTATTTAAGTTTCAGTCATCAATTGCCTTATTCACCGCTATTTAATATCGATGACAAGCTTTTCTATAATGGTTTCTGGCTGTTATCGATGCTGTATTTCATTTTGCCAATTCTGGCCGTCTGCATGGTGTTATTCGAGATTCTGCTGAGTCAGTGGCGGCATCGCGAGCAGCTAATCAAACAGCTGAGCCAGATCGATCCGCTTACCAATCTGTTTAACCGCCGTAGTATCAACCAATGTCTGGATAAACTGAATGCCGCAGCCACTCCAAATTATGCTTTAGTGTTATTAGATCTGGATCATTTCAAGAAAATTAATGATCACTATGGCCATCATAAGGGCGATGAAACCTTAGTCGAAGTGAGTGCCGTGCTGAACCAGCAATTACGCGAAAGTGATGTGGTCGGCCGTTTTGGTGGGGAAGAATTTATTCTCGTGCTTAAAAATACCAGTCTGGAAAAAGCCGAACAAGTGGCTGAACGCTGCCGCATTGCCATTCAGCAATTGCAGATTTTCAGTGATGAAGGTGAGCTGATTCCGGTGACCGCCAGTTTCGGGATTGCCATTTCTAGCGCGGAATTACGCCCGCAACAGTTATTAAGTCAGGCCGATCAGGCGCTTTATCAGGCCAAAGCCGGTGGGCGTAATCTGGTCAAAGCCTATGCTGAACCGGTGCCAGCACAGATGCAGGTTTCTTAAACGGGTTCAGCTTTTTTTAAGAACTAAATTATGGATTTTCACTTTGAGCCAGTGCTTGCAGCTGTGCCAGCAATTCTGCCTCGCTAAAAGCACCGGTTAAACGTAAACCCCTAATTTCCTGCTGCTGCGCATTCAAGAATAAATACGTCGGCGGCCCGAGAATTTCCCATTGGTTTAACAGCGCTTGATGAGAGACATTATATTGGCTTAAATCCAGCTTGATCAGGAAATATGGCGCAAGCGCCTGCTGTACCGCTGCAGATTTTAAAATACGATGTTCGATCGGCTGACAGGCAACACACCAGTCGGCGTAGACATCAATAATAATCTTTTGCCCTTGTGGTGCCCTGTCCAAAATCTGCTGAAATTCTGCTGCACTACGTGCCACATGCCACTTGGCTTCTGTGCTCGCCTGCTCCACAAAAAAACGCTGACTGTGCTGATATTGGCTATAAGCGATATAGGGCACGGCCAGTACCAGACACAGGATATATAGCCATCTCAAACCGGTACGATGCCAGAAAATCCGGAACAGCACATAAGCCACGAAGGTCATACCCAAAGCTAGGGATAACCATTGTAAAGCGGCTTCTGAAATCAGTGGGCGAATAAAATACAGCGCCAGCGCCAGCATGATAAAGGCAAAGAGCACTTTGATCTGATTCATCCAGTGCCCGGCTTTAGGCAGAATCCGTGCACCCAGAATACTGGCCAGTAATAAAGGCGTCCCCATTCCAAAACCCAGGGTAAACAGCAGTAAAGCCCCCTGCCACTGACTTTGCGTCTGGGAAATAAACAATAATGCACCTGCCAGCGGTGCGGTCATGCATGGTCCCACCAGAAGCGCCGAAATCATGCCCATAACGCCGGCACTGACCAGACTACCTCCCTGCTGCATGGCCTGTGCCCGATCCAGACGATGAACCAGACGTTGCGGCAATTTGATTTCAAACAGGCCAAACAGATTCAGCGCAAACAGGACAAACAGGATGCTAAATGCGATCAGGGTTCCCGGTTGCTGCAACCAGCGCTGGAAGTTCAGACCAGCTGAAGACACAATTAGGCCAAGTACTGCATAGACAGCGGCCATACTGCTGACAAAAGTCAGTGCAATCATCCAGGCTTTCAGACCTTTACTGTCACGTACGATCAACGAGGTCAGAATTGGCAGCATCGGCAAGGAACACGGGGTGAAAGCCAGTAAAATTCCCAAGCCGAAGAACAGTAAAAGCCCATAGCCCAAAGAGCGCTCAAGCAACTGGGCTGACCATTTCTGGTCTTGTGCTGCATAAGGTTCGGTTTGTGTGTTGGCTGATGCAGAGATTTCATCTGCTGTAGATTCTGAGGAATCCACTGTATTAAACAGGGTGTTGTGTTGCAGTGATGAAGTATTCAGATCAAGTAAACGCTTTGCTCCTGATCCGGCAGCTTCGAATTGCACCAGACCGGACAAATCGGTCTTGAACTGAATGGTTTGTGGCGGATAACAGATCCGGTCTTTGGCACAGCCCTGCCAGCTGACCTGATAGGATTGCCCCGCCTGAGTCGGAATTTGAAACTTTAACTGCTGATAATAAACCTGGGTATGTCCATAGTTATCATCATACAAATCTTCAGCGGGTGGCAACTCAAACGATACCGGCTGGTTGCCCTGCCAAACTTCAATTTTATGCTGATACAGATAATAGTTGTCCGGAATCTGCCAGCTCAGTTCAGCCTGCTGCTGACTGGTGGAGATCACGCTCACAGGAAAAGCCTGCTCGGCAGACAACAATGCCGTTTCCGCCTGAGCAGGACTGCTGAACAAGGTGCTTCCCAAAATAACCGGGGCAAGCATTTTCCCCCAGGTCGGGAACTGCGAGTATTTCATCATCTGTGAGTTGAATAACTTAGAACAGCACAGAGAAACCTAAGCCTGAGAAGTAACTTCGATCTGCACCATCCAGATCTACACCGACATTCGCATCCAATTGGACACGGTCGTTTAAGGCATACATAACCCCGGTACCGAGCGCGTATTGATTATCGACACTTTCAGCTTTACGGTAAATCAGTTCAGAATAACCTGACCAGCGATCAGTAATGCGGTAGCCTAGAGAAGGAATCGCAGACACTGCCCAGTTGCTGTCCTGCCATTCATAACGCATGGTCAATGCGGTACTGACCAAGTCATTATATTGATACGACACGACAGAACCTAAGCTGTAAATATCTTCTTCATTAGTGAAACCGGTATTGCCTGTTGCAATGATGGCTTCGGCCAGCAAAGCCATACTGAGTTTGTCATCATCCAGATCAATGGCCTTTTTCAGACCAATACTAACATCGCCCAGACCATCATCTTCTTCGGTCTGGCCATTGGATTTCACTTGGGTCCAGGTCGGGCCAGCCCAACCTAAACGCAATTCCAGATCATCACTGAGTCCGGTACGTAACAACATATCTGCACTGAGTGTGGTCGCGGTCTGATCGCCCGACTTGCTATAACGCGCTGTAGGCAAGCCTTGCTCCCAAGCGACATTTCCGACTGGCGTAATTCCAGTACTCAGACCCTCACCTGGTCGATCAAATTCAAAATCTGCTGCGAAAAGCTGTGCACTACAACCGGCCAGTGCAATCAAACCCAAGGTTTTTAATGTTGTCATGTTGGAGCTCTTTATTAAAATTTAACTGAGTTCTTTGGTCATTTTTGCGCCATGCTTGCGAAGCAGTTCTAGCGTCTGTTTTTCTTCATCCAAGGCTTCTGACCAGTTGATTTCATCAAAATCACAATCAAAGAATAGATCACTAATAGAAGATAAAATAGTCATGCCATCTTCATCTTTGCTATTTGGATCGACTTTTTCATCCAGTAAACGCTGTACAGCCGGTGCACATGCGGCACTCGCGGCATCCCAGAGCGGGCCATAAATTTCTTCTGTATCCCACAGATGCAGATTCACTTTGGCCTGGATCAGTTCTTCCAGAATCTGTAAATGTACTGCCAAACGTGCCTGTTTCTCATCTTCTGAAAGTGGTGTTCCGGCTTCATATAGCTCACACACCTCTTCCCACCATTTGAACAGGCCATCTGACCAGACCGAAATCACCGGACCTTTGTCATGATCAATAAAATTCGGGTTGAGTCCATCTGCCAGCAGCTGTTTGACCTGGTCCAGATTTAATTCTTCGAGTGCTTGCACAAAAAGCTGTTGTTGCGCAGTTAACATGATGGAGCTCACTTTGATTCGTTTTCGACTATTATGCCGAATAAAGCAGGATTTGTTGTGCTTCTCATAACTATATTTTTGTTTAATACGAAAAAAGCCCCGCAGGGCTTTTTCAAATCGGTTCGGCTTAGTCTTCGATATCCGCAGTATCTGTGTCTGCTAGTTCGAGAGCACCAGGACGAACATTGTCTTTTTTCTCGATCACATGTTCCAGACTACGCTTTAGTCGGTCAATTGCACCATGGATCGCAGTATCGACATTATGGCCACGGTGATTAACTACGACAGGTTTCAAGCCTGCAGGACGCGCTTCAATCATACAGCGAATATCGTCATCGCCGCCTTTGGCGCCATTTTCATCACTGAGATGGACTGAAAAATGAGTAATACGTTCGCTGTGGCGCTGGAATTCTTGATTTAATTCTTCCCGTACATAAGTAATTAAACGATCACTATTCTGAATGTGGTTATCGGTACGAAGTTCAATATTCATATATTACCATCCTCAATCTTTGTAACTTTTGAGTGCAAAATTTTTTATCTTGGCACGTTTGTAGCTTGCTGTTTCGCATCGCATTTCACTTCTTCAAATGATTGGAATCACACCCTCCATTTTGAATGATGAACACATTTTTGAGTCTGCAGAATCGTGTCCTTATATCTTGAATATCGGCTGTATCTGGGAAATATGCAAGTGATATTTTGGTTTTTTAGCAAAAGAATAATCCATTGTGACAACTGCTTACTCAGCTCAAAAATGCAGGATTTTTCAAACGGCAATTGCGCAACTCTTCACACGATTTAATTTGAAATGTTTTTTAAGCCAGACCGATAAATCGCTTAAATAACACTCGACCAGAAAACCTAAAAAAAGAGAAATTAAAAGTATTTTTTTATGGAAATTAGCTCACTTTTATCTAATAATTTTTCTTATAAGATCAGCGCCTAGTCAGCCTTACAGTCCTGAATAGATCATTTGCTTTATCATTATTTAGTTGCTTTTGCATAACCGGGAAAAATACTCTTTCGTCATTCGAAAATAATAAACTGCAAAAATGATTTTCAATTGAAATATAAGACCGATCACTCTTATTTTAGGATGCCGAGAATAGGCCTATAAAACGACCGTCATTTGAGATTTTAAAAGCAGCTTCATTACACAAACCAAACAAAGCTATTCAGCCTCAGGCCCAAATTAATTACTAAACAATCTGTATATTCCCCCTATTTTTACTGGTTTTCTAAACTCATCATCCTGAATTGAAGTGATTTTATATTTTTAGTCCTACATTCAGTCTTTTAAGGCACTACATATTCAACTTTATTTAAAAAATAATGCTTTAGAAAAGCATCAGCGAAAGACAATGAAAAATTAGGAAGGTGATCGTCTTTATTCAACTCATGAAGGCTGAAATATATTTAAGTCAGCGATCACTTTTAACTTTATTTTTACTTATTAATCTGTATGCTTATTCTGCTTTCTCGGGGGGATAGATTTAAATGAAATTTACACAACTTGCGGCACTTTGTGCATTGGCTTCAACTGCTGTATTTGCTCAAGCAAAACCAGTTTGGCAGGACTTTAGCGTTACAGGTCTTTATGGTGAAAACTATGAAGTTGTAGACGATCAGCAAACTACTTTAACTGTTGAATATGCTGCAAAAGTTAAATATGCAGATGTATTCTTCTTTATGGATCGTCTGCGCGGTGGCGATGATGTTAAAAGTACGTACTTTGAGTTATCACCACGTTTAAGCTTAAGCGAAGTTACAGGCCAAAAACTTGCCTTTGGTCCAGTGAAAGATGTGCTTATTTCAACAACGTGGGAAGGTTCAGATAATGCGGACAACTTCCTATATGGCGTGGGCTTTGACCTTGATATCCCATACTTTCAGTATGCTAGCTTGAATCTTTATCGTGCAAATAATGAAAAAGTGTTTGGCAATAAAGACGATTATCAAATGACGCTTACCTATGGTGTGCCATTTAAACTGGGTGCTGAAGACTTTCTTGTAGATGGCTTCCTTGATTGGTCAACTGCTGAAAAAGACGCTCAAGCAAGCGAGTTAAACTGGACTACACAGTGGAAATGGAATGCGGGCAAACACATTTCTCCAGACACCCGTTTATACCTCGGCGTTGAACATTCAGTGTGGAACAACAAGTTTGGTCTTAAAAATCAAGACGAAAACAATGTCAGCGCACTTGTGAAATATCATTTCTAATTGATGTATGATCAAAGGCAGAACTCCGGTTCTGCTTTTTTTTAAACTGTGATTTCAGCTCACCTCTACCAGAACAAGAATATGCCTGATTTTGACATTCGCCCTGCGACCGAACATGATCTTGAAACCATCCTCGAGATTTATAATCAGGAAGTACTCTATGGTACTGCGACCTGGAACAGAACGGCCTTTGATTTGAACTATTTCAAAATCTGGTTTAAGCAACTTAAAAATCAGAATTTCCCGGTTTTTGTGGTTGAAGATACTCAAAATCAAGTCATTGCTGGCTATGCCTGTTATGATCAGTTTCGTAGTATTCAGGGCTTTCAACAGACGGTAGAACATTCGATCTTTTTAAATCCAGATTATGCAGGGCAAGGTTTAGGTTCTCAATTATTGCAGTATTTAATTGAACAGGCTCAAGTACAGAAACTGCATATCATGGTCGCGGCGATTGATTCTGAAAACACTTCATCGATTCGTCTGCATGAAAAACTGGGTTTCGTTCAAACTGCCTATATGCCGCAAGTTGGACAGAAGTTTGGGCAATGGCGTGATTTGGTACTCTTACAACTCAATCTGGATCAAGCTTGATTCATTCTTAGTTTAAAACTATTCCAGAACTGCTTTCTGGACACTACTCTTCAGCTTTTTAATACTTGGCCATCACGATATTTTGTTGTTATCCAGTTTAATAAGCACAAGTTCTATTTACTTATACGAGCGGCTATGTTTTATTCAGCTCAAAATCATACTGAATAACACCATGTATAAATCTCTATTGTCTATTGGTCTTTTAAGTTTAAGTATGCTCACTTTTGCTGATTCAGACTTTGAAAAAGAGCTCCGTTCAGGCTGTAGCAAAGTGCAAAGCTATGCAAATAATGGCAAAAAATTCTACGACCAAAAACAATATCAAAAGGCCGCAGCGCAATTTGAGCAACAAGCCGCATGGTCATCATTTTGTGTGATGAATGTAGAAGATGGCGGTACAGCTTTTTCTGAACGTGATATCACCACAGCGTTTAATAATGTCGGCATAAGTTATGCCAAGCTGGGCAAGCCGCAATGGGCACGCGCCTGGTTCTCCATTTTCCCAAATGCTAAAGCTAGCCAGTTCAATCTAAAACAGTTGCCTGCCCCACAAAAACCGAAGAATCTTGCAGGAAAATATGTTCGTTATGCAGGTTTTGGTCAATGGAATACGATGGAAGTTAAACGGACTTCGAATGCCTACCAGATTGAGTTTAATGGACTCTATATGGGTTTACGCAGTCTGATTTATGGTCCTAATCTGGGAGAATTTTCAACCCGTATGTCGCTGAATAAAGCTCAGGCCAATTACAGCGTAGAAGATTGCAAAATTGATTTGAAATTTCAGTTTAACGCTCAAATTGGACAACAGATTGTGGTGAATAGCAACAATCCAATGTCTTGCGGTTTTGGCCATAATGTCTCAGCGGATGGCATGTATTTAAAGGTTGAGTGATTGCTGATTCAGCGATATCTTATTCCCCTATAACAAACATAATATTCAAAATATTACAGGGAAAATATGGCTAAATTTCTAAATACCAGTGCAACCAATTTTTTCTTAGAAGAACTCATTAAAAATGCCAAAGAACGTCTAATTTTAATCAGTCCGTATTTACGTCTCAATGACCGTATTAAAGAATTATTAGAAGACAAAGACCGGTTAAAAATTGATGTTCGCATTGTCTATGGCAAAAGTGATTTGCATCCTGAAGAAATCAAATGGATTCAAAAACTGGACTATGTGCGTTTGAGTTTCTGCAAAAACCTGCATGCAAAGTGCTATCTCAATGAATCGGAATGTATTATTTCGAGTTTGAATTTATATGAATTTAGCCAGGTCAATAACAATGAAATGGGCATTTCAGTTCGTAAGTATGAAGATGATGAGGTTTTTAAAGATGCGTATGAAGAAGCGCAGCGTATTATTCGGATTAGCGAAGAAGTCCGGATCAGCTTAGATGAAGTCAAAGCTAATCCGAACACTGAGGATTTAGGTCAAACTGATGAAGAAGCTAATGCCTTTAGTAAATTGACCACCTCCAAACTGGCTGCCAAATATAAAATTAAAACAGCAGATTTACTTGAAAAGTTAGTGGATAAAGGCTTTTTAAAGCTGAATGACACGGGTAAACATTTTTTAACTGACCAAGGCAAATCCATCGGTGGTGAATACCGTCCAAGTCAGTACGGCGGCTATTTTTTATGGAATGAAAATACGGAGATCTAATCCCTCCATTATTCAAAAAAGAAAATTCCCCTCTCTTTAAGAGATGAGAAGCTCTGCTTCGTAAGAGGAGATTTAAAATTTAATCCCTCCAAACCTCCCTTTCTTACGCTTCGATATAAAGCAGTGCTTATATCTTGCTTAGGGAGGCTTTTTCCCTCTCCTTCTAGGAGAGGATTAGGGAGAGGTAAATAAAGATAAACCCTCATCCCCCGCCTTCTCCCATAGGAGAAGGAGCTAAAAGCCTTAAATCGCCACCAACTCCCGAATACCTTTCTCAGGCATTTCACTGCCCACACCTTGCGCCACAACCTGCCCACGTGCCATCACGGTATAAGCATCAGCAAGTTCTTCAGCAAAATCATAGAATTGCTCTACCAACACAATCGCCATCTCACCACCATCAGCAAGTTTACGAATCACCCGTCCAATGTCTTTAATAATGGATGGCTGAATACCTTCAGTCGGTTCATCCAAAATCAGCACACGCGGTTCAGAAGCAAGTGCTCGTGCAATGGCAAGCTGCTGCTGCTGACCACCAGACAAATCTCCGCCACGGCGATGCTTCATTTCCTCCAAGACAGGGAAAATTTCATAGAGATGCTCAGGCACTTTGCGTGTCTTTGCGCCTTTAAATTTCGCCATGCCAATCAGGAGGTTTTCCTCAACCGTCAGCGTTGAAAAAATATCGCGACCTTGGGGCACATAAGCCAGACCTGCACGGACACGCTGTTCAGGACTGAGTTTCGAAATGTCCTTGCCATCCAGCAAAATCTGTCCGGATTTAATCGGTAAAATACCCATCAGACATTTAAGGAGCGTGGTTTTCCCTACACCATTGCGCCCAAGCACCACCGAACACTCACCCACAGGTGCAGTCAACGACACATCACGTAAAATATGACTGCCACCATAAAATTGATTGACGTCTTTGACTTCTAACATCACGGTCTCCTTAACGTCCTAAATACTTTTCAATGACATCTTCATTGGCTTGTACTTCTGCCAATGTGCCTTCTGCTAAAATTGCGCCTTGTGCCAATACCGTGACTTTTTCACTAATCGTATCGATAAAGCTCATGTCATGCTCAACCACAACGAGGGTGTGATTTTTCTTGAGTTCTAAACACAGCTCCGCCGTACGCTCGGTTTCGGCATCGGTCATGCCTGCTACAGGTTCATCCAGTAAAATCAGTTTTGGACGTTGCATCAACAACATGCCGATTTCTAACCATTGCTTTTGACCATGCGACAGCAAGCCAGCAGGTTTATTAATGAACTCTTGCAGACGAATTTGCGCAAGTGATTCATCCAGGGCATTTTGGGCATCGGGATCGAGTTTGCTAAAGAAACTCTTTTTCACGCGCTTGTCTTTGGGTGCTGCTAGAAGCAGATTTTCCATGACGCTGAAATTTTCAAACACCGTCGGTTTTTGGAATTTACGTCCAATGCCTGCTTCAGCAATTTGCTCGGTACTCATTTTGGCTAGGTCATAGTTTTGCCCGAAAAATGCAGCGCCTTCAGTTGGACGGGTTTTTCCGGTAATCACATCCATGAGGGTGGTTTTCCCCGCCCCGTTCGGTCCAATAATGCAGCGTAATTCCCCTTCTTCAATGTAGAGCGACAAATCATTTAAGGCACGAAAAGCATCAAACCAGACGCTGACTTTTTCTAAATACAGCGCAATACCGTGGGTAAAGTCCGCGCCTTGTTCTTTAGGACGACCATAGCCTTCAGTGGCATGACCACCATGCGGTTGTAGGATCTCGCTCATTCGCTACGCTCCTTTTTAAAACGGTCAAACAGACCAACAATGCCTTTTGGCAGGAGGATGGTCACTACAATAAATAACGTACCCAAAATCAACAGCCATGCTTCAGGATAAGCCGAAGTAAAATAGGTTTTTACTCCATTGATTAAGCCTGCCCCAATCAATGGACCAATCAGCGTGCCACGTCCACCCGCTGCCACCCAGACTGCCATTTCAATCGAGTTCACCGGGTTCATTTCACTTGGGTTAATAATGCCGGCTTGTGGCACATACAGTGCCCCTGCAATGCCTGCAATCACCGCAGATAGCACCCATGCCGAGAGCTTGTACCACAAGGTACGGTAGCCCAAATATTGCAGACGGTTTTCGCTGTCACGAATTGCACCGAGTACACGGCCATAAGGTTTATTCATTAAATGACGTAAACCAATAAAGCACAGCAACAATACCAAAGCGGTGATAAAGCACAAACTTGCCCGCATCGATGCCGAGGTAATGTCCAGGCCTAAAATGGTTTTAAAACCGGTAAAGCCGTTGTTGCCACCAAAGCCGGTTTCATTACGGAAGAAAAGTAATGCAGCGGCAAAAGTCATAGCTTGGGTAATAATCGAGAAATACACGCCTTTAATTTTGGAACGGAAGGCAAAGAAGCCGAAAATAAAGGCGATGATGCCCGGCACTAATACCACCAATACCAATGACCAAAGGAAGTATTCCGTACCGACCCAAAACCATGGCACTTCCGTCCAACTAAGGAAGCGCATAAAGTCAGGAATGCCATCCCCTGCAGACTGGCGCATTAAGTACATCCCAAAGGCATAACCGCCAAGGGCAAAGTACAAACCATGTCCTAAACTTAAAATTCCGGCATAGCCCCAAACTAAATCCAGTGCCAAAGCGACCAGAGCCAAACACATGATTTTGCCAATCAAGGTGACCCAATACGCAGATAAATGCAGGGTTGAATCGGCAGGTAACAGGTGTAACCATGGCAATGCCAATAAAATGGCAAAGCATACGGCAATCGCAATGCCACTATGCGGTTTGTCGGATAATAATTGTGTAATCTTCATGTGCTTACTCCACAAAACGGCCTTTGATGGCAAACAAACCTTGTGGACGTTTTTGAATAAACAAAATCACAAGCACCAAGAGAACAATTTTTGCCAGTACTGCACCAATGCCAATTTCCAAGGCGGTACCGCTAATACCCAGACCAAGCGCTGCAAGGACTGCACCCCACACCTGACCTACACCACCGACAACCACCACCAAGAAGGCATCAATAATGTAGTTTTGCCCTAAATCCGGCCCGACGTTACCCACTTGTGCCAAAGCACATCCGGCTAACCCTGCAAGACCTGAACCTAAACCAAAGGCCATCATATCGATACGACTAGAACGAATACCGACTGCTCGCGCCATTTGACGGTTTTGTGTCACCGCACGAACGAAGAGACCAAAACGGGTTTTATTCAGTAGGTAAACCAACAACAAAAGCACTGCAATGGTAAAGACAATAATCGCAATACGGTTATAGGGCAGCATCAAGCTTGGAGTAATCGAGATCCCGCCTGACAGCCAGGAAATGTTAGAAACTTCGACATTTTGCGCACCAAAAGTCATGCGTACCAATTGCATCAGAATCAGGCTGACACCAAAAGTGGCAAGCAAGGTTTCCAACTGGCGACCATATAGCGGACGAATCACGGTACGTTCAATCAACATGCCGATCAGCCCACTTACCAGGAATGCTGCAGGAATCGCGGCGATTAAGTACCAATCGACATAGCTACCCAAATAACTTTTAAACAGGCTTTGCACCACATAAGTGGTATAGGCACCAATCATAATCAGCTCGCCATGCGCCATATTAATCACACCGAGCAAACCATAAGTAATCGCAAGACCCAGTGCAGCAAGCAGTAGAATACTCGCAGTACTTAAACCTGAAAATAAATGTCCTGTCCATTCGCTGGCTTGAATACGGGTTTTAATACTGCTTTTCGCTTCAAGCAAAGCCGCTTTCAGCTCTGGATGTAAATTCGGCTGTGTTAGCTCATTTTCCACCATCGCCAAGACATCGGGACGATTGGAGTCTTGCAAGGCTTTCGCCGCTTGAATTTTAACTAAGACATCTGCATCTTGATAATCCAGACGCGCTTTAAGCTGGGCCAAACGGGCTTTGACTTTGTTATTTTGTTCGTTCAAATACAGGGCATTGATGTGAGCAACATTCAGCTCTGCCAAGTTGCTTTCATAAATATCAATCGCTTCTAAACGCTCGGAAGCATCTTCAGATTTGAGTTTTCTTTGTGCCAAACCAAAGTTGAGCGCTTTACGCAAGGTATTCACCAAAGTCACTTGTGATAAGTCACTCGGCCAATCTGCAACGATGCCTAGACTCGGATAGCCGAGTAATTTTTCGTCCGATTCTAAAATATAGGTTTGACCATTAGCCCCACTATAAAGCTGCTCGTTTTCAACATATTCTGCAAGCTGATCTAACTGCTCAATACTGCCCGGCCATTGCTTCAGTAAAGCACGGCGCTGGGCAAAATCACCTTGCACAAATTGCTGGATTGCATCTTGTTGTATTGCTGCAGTCAATGCAGTGCTATTTGAGGATTGTTCTGCTGATACCAGTTGCACACAAATAACCTGTACAAATACCAGAAAAATAGCGGCGATATTCACGCGAATATTCATTATATTCACCCCTATTCCATTGGAAATTTTCCGTGGAGAGTAAGAAAAAAATCAGAGGACACCTGCCACGGCTGTGGCAGGCAAAAGATAGCTGTTATTTCGGAATGTACGGGCTCCAAGGCTGTGCCTGGATGGCTTGTGGCGTTTTATAGACCACATCAAACTGTCCATCGCCACGAATCTGACCAATCATGACTGGCTTGTGTAAGTGGTGATTCGTCGCATCCATTTTTAAGGTATAGCCGGATGGGGCTTTGAATTCCTGACCTGCCATCGCTTCACGGACTTTATCGACCTCTGTAGAACCTGCTTTTTCAACGGCTTGCTTCCACATGTTAATCCCGACATAAGTTGCTTCCATTGGGTCATTGGTCACGAGCTTGTCTGCATTCGGCAGTTTGAATTCCACCGCATACTGCTTCATTTTGTTGGTAAATTCTGTATTGACCGGATTCTTCACTGACATGAAATAGTTCCATGACGCCAAATGACCGACCAATGGCTTGGTGTCAATACCACGCAGTTCTTCTTCACCCACCGAGAACGCCATGACGGGAATATCAGAGGCTTTAATGCCCTGATTACCCAATTCACGATAGAACGGCACATTCGAGTCGCCATTGATGGTCGAGATCACCGCAGTCTTTTTACCAGCTGCGAATTTTTTCACATTGCCGACAATGGTTTGATAGTTGCTATGACCAAATGGCGTGTACTCTTCCATGATGTCCGCATCAGCCACGCCTTTAGACTTTAAAAAAGCACGTAAAATCTGGTTGGTGGTACGTGGGTAAACATAGTCTGTACCGAGCAGAACAAAACGCTCCGCTTTACCGCCCTCTTCAGTCATCAAGTATTCCACGGCTGGAATGGCTTGCTGGTTAGGCGCAGCACCGGTATAAAAAATATTTTTGGATTGTTCCTGGCCTTCGTACTGTACGGGATAGAACAATAAGCCATTCAGCTCTTCAACCACTGGTAAGATAGATTTACGTGACACCGACGTCCATGCACCGAAAATTACCGCGACTTTGTCTTGGGTAATCAGCTGACGTGCTTGCTCTGCAAACAGTGGCCAGTCAGATGCTGGATCGACCACCACAGGTTCCAGTTTTTTACCCAGTACCCCACCATTATCATTGATTTCCTTAATCGCCATTAAGGCCGTATCTTTCAGTGAGGTCTCAGAAATTGCCATCGTGCCTGACAATGAATGCAGGATCCCGACTTTAATCGTGTCGCCGCTGTCTGCGACTTTGCTTTCTGCGCCCGGGGCTTCTGCTTTTTCAGCAGATTTTGAACACCCCGTTAATGCAACAGCCCCTGCCATGGTTGCGGCTAAAATACTTTTTGAAAATAAATTGCGTTGGAACATCAGATTTTTCTCCAAACTTTATAATGGTGCATTTTTCATGCTTGTCTTGTTGTACATCTGGATGGAGTGATTCAATTTCTGTGCCAAGGCTTCAAAAAATAAAAAAATTCACTTTAACTGATCTCATTATTTGTATTATGAATCATGTATTTAGTCATACTAAAAAGACTTAAAGCCCTATTGCAATGTAGAACTCAGACTCAACTTTAAATAAGTTGCATAAAGACCAATCAAAATATGCCAAAACTAAGATAGAAGATGATGTACAAATAAAGTGCAGCACCTTGAATATTTTTTGCACTGTTTTAAAACAAAAAATCCCGCGCTTGCGGGATTTTTTACTGCTTAAATTCGATAGTTTAAACCACCAAATCTGCCAGATTACCTTTTTGCTCCAACCAGTCTTTGCGGTCACTGGCACGCTTTTTCGCCAAAAGTTTATCCAGTAACCCTGCGGTATGATGAGCATCATCCAGATCCAGTTGCACCAGACGACGCGTGTTTGGATCAAGCGTGGTTTCACGTAACTGACTGGCATTCATCTCGCCCAGACCCTTGAATCGGGTGATTTGCGGATTCTTGGTTTTGCATTTTTTCAGGATGCTATTCAGCTCATCTTCATCCAAAGCGTAGTGCACATCTTTATTGTCATCAATACGGAATAATGGCGGCATCGCTACAAATAAATGCCCTTCCTCGACCAGTGTAGGAAAATGCTTTACAAACAAGGCACACAGCAAAGTCGCGATATGCAAACCATCCGAGTCGGCATCCGCCAGGATACAGACCTTGCCATAACGCAGTTCAGACAAGTCATCCGAACCCGGATCAACGCCAATGGCAATCGCAATATTGTGTACGTCCTGCGATGCTAGAACTTCGTCAGAAGAGACTTCCCAAGTATTCAGGATTTTTCCACGAATTGGCATAATCGCCTGGAAGTTCTTATCACGCGCCTGCTTGGCCGAACCACCCGCAGAATCCCCTTCCACAATAAACAGTTCTGACTGATCCAGATCATGGCCTACACAGTCCGACAGTTTCCCCGGCAAGGTTGGACCCGCGACAATTTTCTTACGTTCTACTTTTTTCGCTGCTTTGAGACGGCGACCGGCTTTGGAAATGGCCATTTCTGCCAGTTGCATGGCGATATCAGAATTCTGGTTCAACCATAATGCAAAGGCATCTTTGGCAATATTCTGCACAATTCCAGCTGCTTCACGGCTCGATAGACGTTCTTTAGTCTGACCTGAGAATTGCGGCTCCTGAAATTTCAGCGACAGGATATAATTGACGCCGTCCCAGACATCTTCGGCAGAGAGTTTCATATTCCGCGGCAGCAAATTACGCAGTTCACAGAATTCACGCATCGCATCGGTGACGCCTGAACGCAGACCATTCACATGCGTTCCGCCTTGTGCGGTCGGAATCAGGTTGACATAAGATTCCTGGACGCTTTCACCCCCTTCGACATTCCAGCAAATTGCAAATTCTGCGCTGGCACGTTCCGCATCGCCTGTGGCAACAAACGCCGGTGCCGGAATAATTTCACGGTCTTCCAGCTCGTCCATCAAATAATCAACCAGACCATTTTCAAACTGCCAGGTGATCTTTTCATCATTGATCTGATCAACATAGTTGATCTGTAAGCCCGCCGCCAAAACAGCTTTGGCTTTGAGATTATGTTTTAAAGCTTTGAGGGCAAATTTAGGAGAATCAAAATATTTGGCTTCAGGCCAGAATTGTACCGTAGTTCCTGATACCCGTTTCGGTGCCTTACCTGCCAGTACTTCAAGCGGTGCAACCGGTTCGCCATTTTCAAAGGCCATTCTGTACAGGTTACCCTGACGCTGAACTTCGACCTCTACACGGGTCGAAAGCGCATTGACCACTGAAATCCCAACGCCATGCAAACCACCGGAAAACTGGTAATTATCGGTGCTGAACTTACCGCCGGCATGCAGTTTGGTCATGATAATTTCAATACCGCTCTGGCCATATTCAGGGTGAATATCCACCGGCATACCACGGCCATTGTCTTCGACTGATAAAGAACCATCTTTATAGACCGTGACGGTAATCTTGTTGGCATGCCCTGCCAGTGCCTCATCGACAGCATTATCAATCACTTCCTGTGCCAAATGGTTGGGACGAGAAGTATCGGTATACATGCCCGGACGACGACGGACCGGATCCAGACCAGATAAAACTTCAAGAGATTGAGCCGTATATTGAGACACGTTATTCGGTTTCCTTTTTTATGCAGTCCAATAAAAACTGTAAGACGAACGGAATTTTCTCCGCAAAATCATCCATCCCGTGACTGCCATAGGCTTCAGTCATCAGCATTGCAGGGGGATGCGCAGCACTATAATAACGATGTGCTTCACGATAATCCAAAACTTCATCGCCTTGTTGCAGCAGAACCAGTATTTTGTCTGCATCTTGTGCAACAGGCAGGGCCAATTGCTGGAGTTGTACCAGATCTGCCTCATCCAGACACCAGTTTGGATGTACTTGATAAGGCAATTGCTCGTCAAACAGTTCACGAAACAGTTGCCATGGTCGCATTGCCGGATTGATCAGTACAGCAGGCACAGCATGCTGTGCGACCAGATGTGTCGCATAAAATCCGCCGAGACTACTGCCCAGTAATGCCACATTATGCATCGATTCAATCAGTTCAGAAACATGCGCAATGGCAGCGTTCGGTGACATGTTTAAATCGGGTAAATGTACCTGAATTTCAGGATACTTTGCACAGTAATGTTGCAGCAATTTCCCCTTGATCGAGTTGGAATTACTCTTAAAACCATGCAAATAAATGATATTCATGAACTACCAACAAAAAACCCATCAATCATCAAAATTTAATTTAAATAATGTGAAGTACACTACTTTATAAGACCAGTTAATTGCTTAAATTGTCTGACAAAAAAGCCCAAAATCTTTTCTCATTCTCGTTATTTTAAGCTGAGGCCCTCAAAATCCGGAAACTCAACAAGAAAAAGAATTTATACCGCGAAGTTCTTTAAAAAGAAAGATGGCACCACATGCGGCTCATTGAAAGGACAGGATCAGATGCCAAGTTTGACACCGTTACATGAAACCTATTGTCGATGGGATCGAACCCCGCCGAGTCAGGCCGATGTACTGGAAGGTCTGGCGCAGCTGGTAACGATGCGCTTTAACGATGTGATCCAGGAGCTGATCAAGAGTATTCAACGCGAAATTTTAATGAGTATTTTCGGTTTAAGTGAAAATAATTCTGAAAAAATTCAGAATATTCCGTCGATTGTGCGGCTCTATCAAATGTCTTATGACATGCTGTTTCATTACGGCAATACCCTGATTGCCCCTGCTTTGCGCCAGATTATTGAACGCTTTCCTAAACTGCATAATAAACCGCTGACACCTTCCTTGCATTTTCTGGTCAGTGTCTTAAATGGCATTATCGGGGATTATCTGCTGAAATATCAAAACCCTCTAGCCCTGCCGATGGTGATCTATGACCATTATGGCTCGCTGCAAAAAGGTGAGCTAAGCGGTCGTATCACTTTGTTTGTACATGGCTTATGCATGAACCATTTAGACTGGTCAAATCGCAAATATGAAGGCATTGGGGCAAAATTACTGGCGCAGCGCGACCGCAATACCATGCTCTACCTGAATTACAATACTGGACGCCGGATTTCTGCCAATGGTCGCAGTCTGGCGAATACCTTACAGGATCTGGTTGTTCGCAATCCTAGAATTACCAGTATTGACCTGATCGGCCATAGCATGGGTGGACTGGTGTCACGCAGCGCACTGTTCTATGGCAAGCAGAATATGTATAGCTGGGTCAACATGGTGGAGAATCTGGTCTGTCTGGGTTCACCGCATCATGGTGCGGTACTGGAACGTTTTGGTTTTAGCTTGCAGGACAAACTCGGACATTTCCCACTGATACGGCTGCTTGGTCATCTGGTCAATATTCGCAGTAACGGTATTCTGGATTTACGTCATGGCAGCGTCCGGGATGATGACTGGGAGCATAATCCGCTTCGGATTGGCTTTATGGATGATCACCGTAAACCTGCCCCGATTCCGTCTCATATCGATACCTATCTGGTCGCCGGTACCATCGAGTTTGAAAACCGCAAGAACAAGACCTTGCATGTGATTGGCGATTATCTGGTCAGTATTAAAAGTGCTTTGGGCGAGCATCCCAATCCGCGTTTCCAGCTTAAAGTCCCGGACGCAAACAAGGCGATTTTCTATGGCCTGAACCATTTTGAAATTCAGTATCATCCGCTGGTGGCCGAGCAGGTGGCACGCTGGTTCTATCCAAGTGTAGAAGATGAAGCCTTTAATCAGATTCATGAATATGTGATGGATCTGGACAGTCTGGAAGGCATTGCCCTGACCTGAACTTCAGCAAAATAAAAAAGCCCTCGATTGAGGGCTTTTTTATTAAATATGGAATTAATATTTATCTCTGAGTCGTTTAACCGGTGCCTTTTTATATTTACGCAGTAGTTGCCACAGGCTAATCAACAATAAAATACTGAAAAAGATCAAAGACCAGACAGGCAAGGATTGACCCAAAAAGGTCCAGTCAATCGCGGCACATTCCCCTGAACCATTTAAGACCTGTTGCAGTACAGACTGCATCGGCAGGGTTTCCAGCCAGTATTCCAGACCGGGACCACAGCTCGGCACCTGATCCGGTGGCAGGTTCTGTAGCCAGACATGACGTGCAGCCACGCCCACAGCCCACAAAATACTGAGCGAACCCAGCAAGGCATATAGCCGCTTCATGAGATTGGATGCGGGATTATGCAGGAATGCGATCAGTGAGATGATCCCGAGTCCGATTAATCCAACACGCTGAAACACACAGAGCGGACAAGGCGCCAGACCTTGTACATGCTCAAGATATAAGGCAAATGCCATGCCGATGACAGCAGCCAGAAACAACATACCACTCACGAAGCGATAACCCCATTGCATGGTGAATCCTCTTATTTTTTTATCGATATTGGGCTAAATAATCAGCAAAACTGACGCTGCTATCTTGCTCGAGTTGCTGTTGCTGCTGCAATGACTTTTGTGACATTTCTTCAAAATAAGCCAGAGTTTCCGGGCTGAGCTGATGTTCTTCATAGACACTGCTGTGCTGTTGGGCCAGATGTTGGCCAAAATGCCACATACCGCCCTGCTCACGCGTATCACCCACCACCAGAGCAGACAAGGTGGCATCGACTTCATCGACCCGGATCATCATGGTTTTTAAAGCATCAGTATATAGAGTACTGTCGTAGGCTGAATTTAACAGCTTGGCCAGGGGATGCATACGCTGCAAATGCATGGCACACCAATCTTCAATCGGATAAGACTGGCCATTTTCCATAATTGCCGCATTTGGCGCACGGCCACGGTTCACCACTTCAGCCTGATTCTGTTCAATAATATCCTGTTCATCGCTGAGGAGCGCCGGACTGTCCTGCAATAAACAGTATAAGGCTACTACTTCGAGGAAGCCGGCCGTATCTTCATTAATGCCAATCGGGCTGTATGGATTGACATCGACTGCACGTAGCTCGACATAGGCAATCCCACGATTTTCCAGTGCCTGTGAAGGAGTTTCACCCGCGAGCGGCACCTGTTTCGGACGCACTAAGCTGTAATATTCATTTTCGATTTGCAGCACATGATCATTGATCTGGATCGGCTGGCCATTGACATCATCCAGTCCCAGACGACTAAACGGTTTATACGGCGTTTTAACGGCTTTTTGCAGTCCGTCCAGATAGTCCTGCAAATTATTGTAGTGAATACCGAGCTGTTTCTGCGCAGAGTTTTGATAGCCAAAACGTCCCATACGCAGCGCGGTCGCATAAGGCGAATACAAAGTGCCTTTCACCAATGGCAGCAAGAAATGATCACGGCCAGTCATAAAGCATTGGCAGACCGCCGGACTGGCTCCGATCAGGAACATCACCAGTGGGGTCAGACGAATAAAGTTACGGATCAGGCCCATATAGCGATGACTGCGATAATCCTGCAAGCTCAATGCTTTCAGCGCCTCGTCCTGTTCCTGCTGTTGTAAGGCCTCGAACAGATGATCCGGGAAAGACAGGTTGTAATGCACGCCTGAAATCGTCTGCATACGGCGACCATAACGCACACCTAAACCACGACGATACAGGGTTTTAAATAAACCGATATTCGAGCTGCCATACTGTGCCAGCGGAATGCTGTCATCGCGGCTGTCCAGCATACACGGCATCGACAAAGGCCAGAGCTTTTCATCATTTTCCAGATGACGATGCACAATCGCATGAATATCGCTGAGATAGTCCAGCGCTTTTTTAATACTGTCCTGTGGCGGAGTAATAAACTCCATCAACGCTTCAGAATAGTCTGTGGTGATATGTGGATGAGTCAAGGCTGAACCCAAGGCACGAGGATGCACTGCCTGTGACAGGAAACCATCACTTTGCATACGCAAGCTTTCACGCTCGATACCACGCAACATGCCTTTGATGAGTGACGACTCGACCCAGGTCGGTAATACATTTTGGGAAGTCGATTCAGGTTGACTCATTACAATCTCGCTTAAGGGGGCTAAATTATTAAATTAAAATCATCGGTTTAATCAGTATAACGTGATTTCATGCCGGCACATGACAGGCTGCCTAGTTTTCAGGCAAACCATTGATTTTTAATTTGGCAAATTTTTAACACAAACTTCCTCTATAAGACATGGAAAATTTGTGATTTTATTAACAAATAGATGCTAATGAATTGTAAATATTATGAATTATCAAGATATTTTAGACTTTTGGTTTCATGCGGACAGCCAGCCCTTATGGTTTAGCCAAAGTCATGAATTCGACCAAAGTATTGCGCAGCAGTTCATGAGCACCCATCAGCAGGCAGCCCAGGCTGAACTTTGGGGCTGGCGTAAAACCGCAGAAGGCCGGCTGGCCGAAATTATTGTGCTAGATCAATTTTCACGAAATTTATTCCGTGATTCTCCCCAAGCTTTCGCCCAAGACAGTTTGGCACTGGCCTTGGCTCAGGAAGCCATCAGCCTGAACCTGGATCAACAGCTCAGTCCGGAACAGCGTGCTTTTCTGTACATGCCATTTATGCACAGCGAATCCAAACTGATTCATGAATTCGCGTTAAAATTATTTCAGCGTCTGGGTAATCCGACCAATCTGGAATTCGAGAAAAAGCACAAGGTCATTATCGACCGCTTTGGACGTTATCCGCACCGGAACCAAATCTTGGGTCGTGACTCGACCGATGAAGAACTTACTTTCCTGACCCAGCCCGATAGCAGTTTTTAAGATTTTTTAAGACCGGCTGTCTGAACTGGATCATTGCATCAGGAGATCGAACATGAAAAACATGCTACTGGGATTGAGTATGATTGCTGCCATCAGCCTGACTGGCTGTGCAACCACACCCTCAAAGCCCTTAACATTTGATCAGTTAGGTCGCTACAGTACCACTCCCCTCAATAGCAACACTTACCGTATCAGCTTTCAGGCCCGTCCCAATATGAGCTTTGGCACAGCTGAAGAAATTACCCTGCTCAAAGCCGCACAGACTACCGTACAAAATGGCTTTCAGTTCTTCAGGGTACTGAATGATCCAAGTAACCGTACTCAACAACCTCCACGGCAGGCCATCGTCTATCCGGCACCGAGCTTTTATCCGTACGGGTATTACCGCCGATATCCGGGGTTCTGGCCAGACCCATTCTATGACCGTCCCTATACCGTGACTCTGGATCCTGCCCAGGTGGCCTATACCATTGAATGCTTCAAGGCCAATCAGGCGCCTCAAGATGCCTTTGATGCCCGCTTGATTTTACATTCACTTGGGGCTAAATATGGTTTAAGTCCATCCGGTGCAGTGCTGCAACTGCAACCGGCCAATCCCTCCTGACAGGATGATCTATGCAGACAGAGAGTATCTCCCCGAGCTTACAACGCAGTAAACGTTTCGCGACCATCGCCCTGATGGTCGCCGTACTGACCTGGTTGGCATTGATGGTGGCAGCCAAATTGCTACCTGAATATGTCTGGCTCATTCATATTCTGATGCTCTCGGCAGAAGCGGGTGTGGTCGGTGGTCTTGCGGACTGGTATGCGATTACCGTGCTGTTTCGTAACCCTTTTGGCAGATTGCCCATTCCCAAGTTTTTACGCGACCATACCGAAATCATTCCACGCAACAAGGCCCGTATTGCAGAGTCGATGGGCCGTTTTGTGCAGGAAAATTTTCTTTCTCCGCAAATTGTACAGCGCAGTCTGGACAGTACCGACCTGAGTCTGGCTGCAGGACGCTGGCTGGCCAATCCACAAAATAATGTCCAAGTGACTCAGGTCATTCAACAGACGGTTCCTAAAATCTTTGAATTTGTCGGACAGGAACAGATTGCCGGATTTATCCAGAGCAACAGTGTGCAATGGGTCAAAAATACCCAGATCAATACCCTGGCCAGCGAAATGCTGCATGCCGTTCTGGACAATGATTTCCATCAGGATGTACTACAGCGCGGACTGGATGTGGTGCATGCCTGGATGACCTCACATCCTGAACAAACCCGTGAGCTGACCCGTAACCTGTTTAAGGAAATGGGCGTGTGGAAACTGGCCAAAGGCGCCAGCTGGATCGGGATTGACGTGCAGCAACGCAGTATTGATTCCGTGATCGGGCGCGTTGAAGCCATGCTGGCCGATCCAGATCATCCATGGCGACTTAAAATTGAGAGCATGGGACATAGCTGGATGTTACAGCTGGCAGATAATGACAGTGAAGCCAGCCAGCGTCTGAATGAAACCAAAGATGCCTTACTGGATAGTCCACAAGTGCTGAATTTTATCAGCGGTGCGGTGGTGATTTTATGTGATGCGATCAAGGCAGACTTGCAAAAACCTGATTCGGGTATTGCGGAAAATCTCAGAATTGCCATTCAACAGGTCGGAGAAAATATCATTTCGAATGCCTCGGTACGTGAGCTGCTGAATAAACGTCTGAGCTCTATCGCGGTTGACCTGAGTGACCAGTACAGTGAAAAAGTGATTCGCTTTATCAGCGAGCGCATTCACGAATGGGATTCAAGCGAGATGATCGACAAGATTGAAAATGAAGTCGGCGGTGACCTGCATATGATCCGGGTCAATGGTGTCGTGGTCGGTGCCTGTATCGGTCTGGTGCTCGGGATTATCCGGGCGGCGGTAGAGCATTTAATTTAAAGCTGATGAAGCTATTTCCTCTTACAGCCCAGCTTTTAAATCGTCAGAGAGCTGCCCCCACCCGATTAAATTCAAAAATGATCACTTGGGTGGCTGAGGTCCGGACATATCGACCAATAGCCCAGTGAATTTGCGTACGAACGGCAATAAGGTCACCACAATCGGAAAAGCAATCGCCCAGGAAATCATCCAGTTATGAAACCAGAGTGCCATAAATCCATCAATCCAACCAAGATTGCGCAGCATATTGATCATGGAAATAATGCCACTCATCAGGCAGGACAGGATAAAAGGCACAATAATCAATGCCCATTTTGCAGGGAGTTTGGGAATATGACCGATAATGGTCGGACGTTGTGATGCAGCCACGACATGCTCTTTTTACTGTTTTCAGATGACTAATATAAGCCAAATTCTGTACGGTGAAGCATTGTTTTTTTCATCTGAAATGTTGAGCTAAAAACTGGTTTTATTTTCACGGGATTAATCCGGTTATTACCCCTTTCTCTAGTTCAAAATTTCTGGTGAAGTGATCTTCTACTTTTTATTCCCTAGAAATGCTTTTACCTAAACAGCCTGAAATTTGCTATATTTGCTGTTTTTCTGCGATCTCTATTTTCGACTGATTATGAATACGGCAATACAAGCAGCTCTCGATCATGCAGTGCACACTTTACAGGCACAAGGCGTACTCCCATCTGACTGGAACAATACAAGTAATTTGACGCGTACCAAAGACCGAAGCCATGGTGACTTTGCGTCGAATATTGCCATGATCGCGTCGAAAGCTGCGGGTATGAAGCCACGTGATTTAGCGGAAAAAATTCTTGCTGCCCTGCCTGAAGTGGCGGATATCAGCAAGGCAGAAATTGCCGGTCCTGGTTTTATTAACTTCTTCCTGAATGCTGACCAGCGCTTTGCAGTCCTTGATCAGATTCAGGCACAACAGGCGACTTATGGTCGTACCCAGGTCAATGCGGATAAACGTATCCAGGTTGAATTCGTGTCTGCCAACCCGACCTCTAGCCTGCACGTAGGTCATGGTCGTGGTGCTGCGTATGGTATGACGGTTGCGAACTTGCTTGAAGCGACCGGTGCAAAAGTAGATCGCGAATACTATGTCAATGATGCTGGCCGTCAAATGGACATTCTGGCGACTTCGACTTATCTGCGCTACTTAGAATTAACGGGTCAGGAACTGGTATTCCCGAAAAATGCCTACCAAGGTGACTACGTTAAAGAAATCGCGCAAAGCATTATTGATCAGGATGGCGACGCCTATGTACGTCCTGTGGCTGACGTGTATAAAAACGTGCCTGAAGATGTACAGTTTGCAGCTGAATTAGATGCAGATGGCAATAAAGTCATATTGTCTGGCGATAAAGAAAAACACATTGATGGTTTGATCTTTAATTCACAAGCGTTAATTGGCACAGGCTACCGCGTATTCTTGCAAGCCGCGCTTAAAGCGATTCTGGATGATATTAAAGATGACTTGGGCGAGTTCGGTGTAACCTTCAATCAGTGGTTCAGCGAAGAATCATTGACAGACAAAATTGAAGAAGCCTTACAAACCTTAGATCAGCGTGGTTTCCTGTATGAACTAGATGGCAACATCTGGTTTAAATCCACTGCATTCGGTGATGAAAAAGACCGTGTCGTGAAACGCCGTAATGGCCAGACCACTTACTTCGCGTCTGACATCGCTTACCACCTGAACAAATTACAACGTGGCTATACCGATATCATCGATATCTGGGGTTCGGATCACCACGGTTATATCGCCCGTGTAAAAGCGGCCATTGATGCACTGGGCTATGATTCGAAGAAATTAACGGTTCTTCTGGTTCAGTTTGTAAGCTTATGGCGTGGCGGCGAGATGGTACAAATGTCATCCCGTTCAGGCCAGTTTGTGACCTTGCGTGACCTGCGTAAAGAAGTTGGCAATGATGCTGCACGTTTCTACTACGTAATGCGTAAGTCTGAACAGCACATTGATTTTGACCTTGATCTTGCTGTGTCACAAAGCAAGGACAACGCCGTGTATTACATCCAGTATGCACACGCCCGTATCTGTCGTATGTTAGAAAAAGCAGCGTCTACAAATGTCAACTTTGATGCTATAGCGGCACGTAATTTAGCGGCTAAGCTGGAGCTTGATGCTGAAACTGAAGTCCTGGCCAAGCTGGCTGCCTACCCAGAAATTCTGGTACGTGCTGCAAACAGCTATGAGCCACATCAAATCGGTAACTACCTGAAAGAGCTGGCAGCATTGTTCCACGGCTGGTACAACGACAATAAAGTACTCGGTGATGATGCTGAATTGACTCAGGCACGTTTACTGTTATCTGTGAACGTGCGTCAGGTACTGCGTAACGGTCTGGAACTGCTTGGCGTATCAGCTCCTGAGAGCATGTAAGCAAAACACTGTTTTGCATGCTCGCAAGGCGAGAGCTAGGCTCGAAGTGAGCATGTAAGCAAAACATTGCCGTTTATCTGCCGAGCAGACATTTTGTAACTTTAGCTATGTGCTTGAAGATACAGATAAATTAAAATTCTGTGTGATTTGTGATCTAGAGGATGACTTTTGTATCCTGATCACATAGGATGAAGTGATAGTAGGGGCATAACTGCTGTTATGCCTTTTCTATATGTCCCGATTAATAAGAGGAAAATCCCAAGTGTTTGGAAAAACGCAGCGCGGTGTATCTGAAAGACCGAATAAGCCTAAAAAGCCACTTATTCCAACCTGGCTCGGCACACTCGTGATCATTTTAATCGTGTTAAGTTTTTTAATGGCACTGATGCTCTGGAAGCCATGGGAACCGGTCAAACCGAAAACTCAAACAAGTGCTGAATCTGTCCAAGAAGAAGATACCAATAAAGATTACCGTTTTTATGACCTGTTACCACAGCAACAAGTGACGCCTATTCCTGAACAGGCCGTCCCTGAAAACAAAAATCAGGATACGGTAGTAATTGTAGAAGCGCCTCGACCTGAAGTAGCTCCACCTGAGGCGACCACAACTGAGCCTGGCTTAGAAGCCAGTGAAGCGCCTGTTGCCGCTCCGGCCAGTTATATTCTGCAAGTCCGCAGCTTTGATGACCCGGATCAGGCCGATGCCCGCCGTGCTGAAATTATTCTCAATGGTTTATCTGCCGATGTGGTACGCAGTGTAGAAAATGGCAAAGTCTGGTATCGCGTGGTTTCAGGCCCTTATGATTCTGCAGAAGCCGCGATTATCGCACAGCAAACCTTGCAGAATAGCGGGATCGATTCCATCGTCGTGAAACGATAAATTTCTAGAAATAAAAAAAAGCGCCTGATGGTGCTTTTTTTATTTGGATCTCTCTAACCGTCTCCTTAATAGGAGAGGAAATCCCCCTTTTTTAAAGGGGGACTGAGGGGGATTTTTATTTATTCTAAACGAGAAAATATTTAATCCCTCCAACCTCCCTTTAATAAAGGGAGGCTAAAATCTTTAAACTGTATGCCCCAGCGCTTCACCCATATTCACCAAAGAATTGGCCTTGAACGCGGCATCCCATTGCATTTTATTTTCTTCAAATAAAATCACTGCCGTTGAACCGAGGTAGAAACGCCCCAGTTCTGCCCCTTTTTCCAGGAACAGATCATGCTGATTAAGTTCGATCCGGCCTGAAGGCTTCACTTTGCCGGTTGCCACGGTTTCAATACCCGCCACAATCATCGCACCGACCAATACCACCGCCATACGGCCGATTTCAGTATCAAACAGACAGACCATACGTTCATTGCGTGCAAACAGGCCCGGAATGTTTTCTGCGGTCACCTGATTGACCGAGAACAACTCACCCGGTACATATAACGTTTCAGTCAAGGTGCCAGCAAATGGCATATGCACCCGATGATAATCACGTGGCGACAAATATACAGTCGCGAATTCACCATTCTTGAATGGCTCGGCCAGTTGCGGATCAGCAATCAGGGCTTCAACGGTAAATTTCTGGCCTTTGGCCTGAAACACATCGCCATTTTCAATTTTACCTAGCTGGGAAATCGCACCATCTGCTGGCGAAACAATGCTCGTAGCATCTGGATCAACCGCACGGATACCTTCTTTTAGGGCACGCGTAAAAAATTCATTAAATGACTTGAATTTCAGGGCATTGGCCTGTTCAGCAATCGACATATCAATGCCATACTGCGCCTTAAAGGCAGTAATTGCAGCAGTTTTGATAATCGGGTTTTCGCTGGCGGCAATTTTACCCACCACCCGAGACAAGCGATGTTGCGGTACTAATCGTTGAGCTTTAATAAAAAACTGTTGTTTTAAACGTGATGTGATGCTCAAGATGGCAGCTCCCCTGTAGCGATTGGACTATCGAGGCGGTTGCCCCATTCACTCCACGCACCATCATAGGCTCGAATTTTCCAGCCCAGTAAACGACCCAGAATATAGGCCAAACCTGAGCGGTGATGGGACTGGCAGTACACCACAACGGGTTGATTCAAATCAAAGCCCAGTTGTTCCAGACGCTGCTGAGTACGTGGTAAAGGCTGTAATTTTAAATGATTTTCACGATTAAGGGCAGTACTCCATTCAAAATGACGTGCTCCCGGAATGTGACCGCCGCGTCGAGCCGCTAAACGTAGGCCAGTATATTCATCTTGTGTACGGCAATCCCAAATTTGAACCTGTTGATTTTCAACCTGTTGGCGCAGTTCATCATAGCCAATCTGAAAATTCGCCTGATGCTCAAGATTGACCTGCAACACGTTCTTCACTGGTGCAAACTGTTCCTGATTGGAAGAAGTCGGCAAACCGGCACCAAGCCAGGCATGAATCCCGCCATTCAATAGGCTGGTATTTTCAAAACCCAAACAATGCAGGTTCCAGAGCAAACGCCCTGCCCATGCCCCGCCCTCATCATCATAAGCCACCACATGATGTTCAGGAGAAATATTCAGATAATCAATGAGAGCCTGCAAGCCTTCCGCATCCGGCAACAGTCCCATTGCCGTTTCTTCCTGACGCACCAGAAGTTTAGGCTTTAAATGCAAGGCGTGCGGAATATGCAGCTGCTCATACACAGAGGCACGGCTCAGGTCGACAATACGAAGTTTTTCATGGCCCAAATAGGGAACTAAATCTTCTGCCTCAATCAGCAGGCCAAAATTAAAAGCTGCAGCGGTCATCGTTATCATGGCTATTATTGGTCAAATCCTGTTGATCTTAGCACAGCTGGTTTTTACACTGATGCGCTTTCTTTGCAGATGATTAGCAAGATTTTAGCTAAACCTTGGTCTTAAATAAGCTTGCATAAAAAAACCGCCTCTATCTAGAAACGGTTCTTAAAAATTATGAATTGTTCAAACTGACTTAAGCAGGTTCATTGATCTCAAAAACCTGACGTAAATAGGCCAGGAACGTATCATTATCGGTCATGGTCTTGCCCGGGCTGTCCGAGATTTTGGCCACTGACTGACGGTTACATTCCACCAGTTTCAGCACAATATTGAGTGGGGTTTGCCCCATATCATTGGTCAAATTGGTGCCGATCCCGAAACTGACCTGAAAGCGGTCTTTAAAGTATTGATGCAGTTTCCAAGCTTTTTCCAGATTCAAGCCATCACTAAAAGTCAGCATCTTGGTTTTGCTGTCTATTTTCAGCTTTTTGTAGTGTACATAGGCCTTGTCACCCCATTCATAGGGATCGCCACTGTCATGACGCAAGCCATCAAACAGTTTGGCAAAGTACAGGTCAAAGTCACGCAAGAATGCATCCATACCGACTACATCGGTCAAGGCAATGCCCAAGTCACCACGATATTCCTGCACCCAGCTTTCCAGTGCAGATTTCTGGAAATTACGCAGACGTACGTCCAGCGCCTGAAAAGCTTGCAGGAATTCATGCGCCATGGTGCCAATCGGGGTAATTCCCAGCTCTTTGGCTAACAGTACATTACTGGTACCACGAAACACATGCGGTGCGGCTTTGTGAAATTCTTCGACGACATGCTTTTGCCAATCGAAACTGTAACGGCGACGCGTACCAAAATCTGACACCAAAAATGGTGGATCATTGGGGTTTTGCGCAGCATCATACTGTTTTAATAGCTCGATTTTGGCTTTTAAACGGTGTTCGCCTTCAGCCAACACTTCAGGCGTGCGAATGCGGCTGAAATACAGTTCATTGACAATCGCCAGTACGAAGATCTCGAACATCATCGCCTGAACCATCGGGCCTTCCACCACAATATCCAGACGGCCTTGACTGTCGATACTGGCCTTGATGAAACGGCGCTTGAGCTGGAACAGTTCCAGATAATCCACAAAATCGCTTTTGATAAAACGTAAGCTTCTTAAATATTGCAGTTCATCTTCTTTGAATTTGAGCTGACACAGCAGGTCCAGTTGATGATTGAGATCATCCAGAATATCCGTCAGTGGATAGACTGTATCTTCCAGATTACGACAACGGAAATGGTAGACACTATGCGTTTGCGGAAACTTGTGTAAGACCACTTGTAACATGGTGAATTTGTACAAGTCAGTATCTAACAGAGAATGGATAATTGGAGCCATAACTAAGGGAATATCGCTGTGCTTATCTCTGCATTAAAGCATAAAAAGTCGTGCAATAATGCAGGATTTACGTACAGCTGGCTGTATTTGCGACAAAAGTATCAGAAGCATAACCCGCTTTATTTCTGTGATTTGACCTGAGCTTTTTCCTGTTCCTGAATCAGTTTCTGCAACTGTTTTTCCTGACCAATCACCTTGGCAAATTCGGCTGTGGTCTTTTGTCCGTTTTTTTGCACCTGGGCATCACAATCCACCTGACGCAACTGCTTGGCAATCGCAAATTCCATCTTGAATAAAGCCCCCATCAAGGCCGTATTGCCTCGATTGTCTCGAGCGCAGCGGTCTGCCCCATGCTTAAGCAAACTACTGACAATATCCTGATGGCCATAATAAGTCGCCATCATCAGTGGTGTATAACCGTCTTTATTGCGTACATCGACCGGAAAGCCATGTTTCAAAAATTCATGAATGACTTCGCTATTGCCAATTTTGGCAGCAGCAAAGAATAGGTCGACCAATTCCTGTTGTGAGTTCATCTGAACATTGTCCACGCTTTTAGCGGGGGAGATATCCTTCGCGACAGTCACGTTTGCGAATGCGGAACCTATCGTGAGAATACTGGCTAAAAACACAGATGACATAACTTTCATGATGAACTCCAGCAGAAATCGAAGGGGAATTTAAGTCTTGAAAGACTGAATTGTCCTGAGTTGAGATGAAAAACGGAGTGCCTGTAAAACTCCCCCTAGGGTGCAGGAAAGGTTTGGAGTATTACAGGACTTTTTGGAGGTGATGCGCTATGCCCTAGTCACCAGTTCCTCAAGACCAATCGGGATTAGTCTTTTAATTTTGCAGCTTTGGCTTTAACAGTCGCCAGGTTACCGTTCACTGCCTTGGTCATGCGGGTACCGTAGTCAGCATCTGCCTTGTAGAAGTAAGACAACATGATGTGCTTGGTTTCTGAATCTTTCACTGCACCTAAGTCAGCAGCAAGGTTCATGATCAGGTCATCTTTCTCTTTAGCCGTGTATGAACGGTACAGCTCACCTGCCTGCTTGAAGTTCTGCTCTTTCACACCAATTTGCTGTACATGACCAGATAATGGTGTTTGTACCGCACGTGCTTTTTCAGTGGCAGCTTTTGGCTCTTTACGGCTTGGCTCATAGTTCACATCCGAGTCACGCTCAGAGATATTCATGTAGCCATCCTGATTATCGTTGTTCACATTTACCACTGGACGGTTCACCGGAATTTGCTGGTGATTCGCGCCTAAACGGTACATTTGGGTATCTGAGTAAGAGAAGATGCGGCCTTGTAGCAGGCGGTCTTCTGATGGCTCGATGCCCGGAACCAGATTACCTGGCGCAAATGCCGACTGTTCAGTTTCGTTGAAGAAGTTCTTCGGCATACGGTTCAGCGTCAAAGTACCCACTTTGGTTTCTGGCACCAGCTCAGTTGGCCAGATTTTAGTTGGATCTAACGGATCAAAATCAAAGCTGTTTAGATCTTTAGGATCAATCACCTGGATATACAGATCCCATTTCGGGAAATTACCTGCATAGATGTTGTTATAAAGATCATTGGTCAAGTGGTTGAAATCTTTACCTTGCTGTTCAGCCGCTTCTTTCACGTTCAGGCCCTTCACACCCTGTTTAGAGCGGAAGTTGAATTTCACGTACTTGTATTCGCCCTTGTCGTTATACAGTTTGTAGGCATGTACACCGAAACCGTCCTGTTCGCGGTAGCTGGTTGGGACACCTTGCTTGCCATAAACATAAGTCAGCATGTTGGTTGCCCAAGGCTGGCTCGACAGGAAGTCAAATACACGGTTGGCATCTTGTACATTGGTGACCGGGCTTGGTTTCATCGCATGGATGAAATCCGGGAATTTGATCGCATCACGGATAAAGAAGACTGGCGTCTGGTTACCAACCAAGTCCCAGTTACCTTCCTGGGTATAGAACTTCACTGCGAAACCGTGCGGGTCACGTAAAGTCTCTGGTGAACCTTTACCATGAATTACGGTAGACATACGCACAAAAACTGGAGTTTTGGTACCGGCCTTGAATAAAGAAGCAATTGTTAAATCAGACAGATCTTTCGTAGTAACGAATTCACCATAAGCCCCTGTACCACGTGCGTGAACCACACGTTCAGGAATACGCTCGCGACCAAAACGTTGCAGTTTTTGAACCACTTGCACATCTTGCAGCAAAGTTGGACCTTGTGGACCCGCAGTGATCGAGTTCTGGTTGTCGCCAACTGGTGCCCCGTTATCTTTGGTTAATGGCGCAGCTTGGGCAGCTGTCACCGTTGCAAGCATTGCAACAAGTAATGAACGCTTAAACATTTCTAAATCTCTCAATTTAATACCTTTCCTGCATGCAGCTAAGATACTTGAGAGTAAAAAATAGATAAAACAGATAATTTTTATGCTTACGATCGTGTTTTTAGATAGTTTAAAATATTATCAATGATAATCAATAAATTAAGCCCGTTTTTTAGACATTAACTTAATAATAGATGAGTCTGATCTTGCTACAATGGCGGCATTTTTAAATCTGACTGAAATTGATTATGCGTGCATTATTACAACGGGTACTGGAAGCCCAAGTCGTGGTCGATGGTGAAACCACCGGGGAAATTGAAAAAGGAATTCTGGTTTTTCTAGGTTTAGGTAAAGATGACAATCTGGAAAAAGGCAAAAAGCTGATTGATAAGATATTGAAATACCGCTTCTTTGATGATGAACAGGGTAAAATGGGCTGGAACGTTGCCCAGGCCGACGGTGGTTTATTGCTGGTTTCACAATTTACCTTGATGGCACAGACCCAGAAGGGTTTACGTCCAGACTTTGGCCCAGCTATGCCGCCTGCCGAGGCTAAAGCACTTTATGAGCAGCTGGTAGAATATGCCCAAAGCCAGTTTGAACATGTGCAAACCGGTATTTTTGCCGCTGACATGAAAGTGCATCTGGTCAATGATGGACCGGTGACGTTTAATTTAGAAGTTGAATAATTTATTTTTATCAGTACTTTGATTTTAGATTGAGCGTGGTATCCGCTTCCATATTTGAATTGATTTTAATCCTGATATCGCCGGAGCTGCCTGCTTCAATATAATTATTCACGGCTGCAAACTTAGTCAATGGAAGTTTATTAGGTATTGCTTCACTGCGGCCTCCCCCTTGCGGATGATTGGGTAAAGGCAATCCGAAGATTGTTAGCCCTGTATCTCCGCTGGGATGGATCTTAAAAGCAATGCTGTCTCCTACAGCAATATTTTTTAGTTTTTTCTCTCCACCCTTATATTGAATGATGACGACAGCTAAATGCTGTTCACTCTGATTTTCCAACACAATATCAATATCATTCGGAGCAGGCTTACAGGAAATAAGCATAATCAAGATCAACCCTACATAGATTATTTTCATATCACTCTGATTATTATTTTTTTCGACTTATCCATTAAAAAACCGATTACATTTGCATGCAATCGGTTTTTAGTTATTTTTAAAGATTAGCTCTAAACTTAACGACCAGTTTTTTCTTTAATAAACTGACGTACCATTTTCACTTTTTCTTTGACTGGCTTTGGCAATTTTGGTGGAATCATCTTCGCCACTTGGTTAAACCAGACCAGCAGGCCGAAGTCACCTTCCATTTTGATCGTGCCACTTTGCATGCCGGTCATAAATGCCGTCGGGTCACCTTTGACCAAGGTCTTTACACCCTGCTCACTGTCAGCAAACTGCAACACAAAATCAGCTTTTTCAGCATCACCCGAAACCGTATCGATATGACCGTTATCCACAATAATCTGACGTGCCATGCCTTCATCCGTACCAATCTGAATACGGAATTGACGTCCATGTACCAGTTCAATGAATTTTGGGCTGGTACGTGCCAACTGCTTCATACGTAAAGCTAGACCTGCGACCAGTAAGTCCAGCGGATCTGTACTCATATCGATAAGAGGAAGTTTTAACACAGGAATGGATGACAGTTTCATGGAGGATGCCTATTCTAATTGTACGAAAATTGACAAATATCCTAGCATAGTTCTGGACTAGGTGGATTATGCAGTTTGTATCATATTTCCAAACTGAAAAATGCACCCATGGGTGCATTTTTTTCATTGCAACTTGTAGAATTAACGGCTTGAAAGCTGCTGCTGGTCGTCTTCATACACTGGCGTATGTTCGATGCAACGGCGTTTTGCTAAAGCACGCTCAGCACGACGATCTTCACGCAACAACAGGCCAGTCACGACCATCATGACCGCAGTTAACGCGCTCAGATAACTATACGTCATTGGTAGCTCAAACCAGGTTTGAGTTCCTACACGAATCACCTCGATCAGGCCCCATACCAGCATCCCGGCCGCCATAAAGCTTAACCAGCGACGATAAGGCGAGAAGAACACAGCAAGCACAGCTAAAGCGACTAAACTGAAGCCCACAATCGTTGCTAAATTCGCTGTTACCATATAACCCCCTCCATCCAGATAGATAGTTTCCGCTTGATATTGCAACGCTTCTATCTATTGAATTTCGTTAAATCAATAAAATGGAATCTGTTGATTTGTATCTCTATGCCTGCATTATGCTGAGTTTTTTGCATAAAAAAAGTCCTGTCATCCAGCCTAACGACATACTTTGTCGCGATATTATATTGTCATTACATTTTTTGCTTTTCACATTTTTGTGGATCAACGACTGCGCCAATGTTGGCGTGTCATTACAAAATTATCAGTAGTTTTTTTAAGTGAAAAAATTATTTTCCCGTTTAAGATGATCGATGTTTTTGTAGCCATATTTCAGATATTCCTTATATCACTCACATCATAAGCAATAAAAAACGCGACCCAAAGGTCGCATTTAAAATCAATCAAAGCCTGTACTTATGCACGGTTCAGGTCTTTATCATGTACGCCGAGCAGATACAGCACCCCATCCAGACCGACGCTAGAAATCGCCTGATTGGCATTTTGGCGTACCAATGGTTTGGCACGGAAAGCCACACCGAGTCCTGCAATGGATAACATTGGCAAGTCATTGGCGCCATCACCGACTGCGATGGTTTGTTCCAGGGAAATCCCCATTTCTTGGGCGATTTCACCGAGCAAGAAGGCTTTGCGTGCGCCATCGACGATATGACCTTTGACTTCACCGGTAACGACACCATCCTGCACATCGAGCGCATTGGCATGCACTTCATCAATATCCAGTTTAGTTTGCAGATATTCCGCAAAATACTGAAAACCGCCAGAAAGAATTGCAGTACGGTAGCCCAATGCTTTTAAAGTCGAAATCAGGCGTTCAGCCCCTTCGGTAATGGTCAGGCGCTCGGCAATTTTCGGGAGTACCGATGCGTCCATACCTTTTAACAAGGCGACACGGGCACGGAAACTTTGCTGGAAATCCAGCTCGCCTTGCATGGCACGTTCGGTAATTTCTGCAACCTGCTCACCAACACCGGCTTCAATTGCCAGTTCGTCAATAACTTCCTGCTCGATCAGGGTTGAGTCCATATCGAAGCAAACCAGACGGCGGTTACGGCGATAGGCATTGTCTTCCTGCACCGCAACATCGACATTCAGTTCATTCGACAGGCTGAGACAGGCCGCGCGCATGGCAGCAGCATCCAGCATCTGTCCACTTAAACCGAACTGGACACAGGCACGTTTTGGCCCGGCACTCTGACCATCTAAAGCTGGACGGCCAGACAGACGGGTCACGGTTTCAATATTAAAACCCTGACCCGAGACAATCTGGGTCACGGCTTGCAGATGAGAGGCATTTAATTCAGGGGCCAATGCCGTTACGATATAACGTGTGCGTCCACCTTCTTTGACCCACTGATCATATTCAGTCGCAGAGATCGGTTTAAAGCGCACAGTTAACCCGATATCATGTGCTAGAATCAGGATCTCCTTCATGGCTAATGCTGTCGCTGTCTGGTCTTCAGAGGCTACAACAATACCTAAGGTTAACTGATTATGAATAACCGCTTGCCCTACATCTAAAATCTGTAGGGAATGGGCGGACAAAACCTGCATTAATCGTGTAAATTGATTAGGCTGGTCAGGTCCTAAGAATGATATAAGAATGATTTCTCGCATGAATTGACTCGGGTCTGAGCTACAACTATTGTTAGAATCATAATCGAAATTGAACAGAATTGCCTTGGAAGTTTACGTTGAATGCGCCTAGACAAGGGCTATTTGCTAGCCTATTGATTGTAAGTTTTGCTCTGCATACCTTTTTACTGGTATTGGCAACCACTCACCAACTGAATGAAAACCGTGCCAATCAGGGACAGCTGATCACCAGTCAACTGGTGACAGACAGCCTGTCTGAGCTTGAACCGCCCAACCGCGTTTCTCTGGCGTTGCTGGCAAATCGTTATGCCACCAATCCAAGTGTCGCTTCCATCCGGATTCTGGATGCGAAAGCTCAGGTTTTAGCCACTGGCGGACTGACCAAAACCCGCGAGGGTGAAGTTTTTGTCCGTGATGCGCTGCAAAATGAGAAAAAAGTCGGTGTGATTGAAATCACCCTGATTGAGCCAAGTATTGGTGAAATTCTGCGCACGCAATGGCTGGCAATTCTGTTCTCTTTCATCATTCATGGTCTGCTCTGGGTCGTTTATCGTGCCGTGGCACGTCCAAGCCGAACCGAATATCTGGCGCGCATCAATAACGAATCGCGGCTGAAATTCGAGATTCAGACCCTGACCCAGGCATTGGAACAGGAAAAGCATAATGCGGCACTGGCGATTGCCCAAGCCCAACAGGCAGTGAAAAACAAAGCCAAAGAAAAAGAACATAAGCCGGCGGTACAGGAGAGCGATAGCCTGAGCTTAAACATCCAGTTCTACGATCCAAAACAGTTACTGGATAGCGTGAATAAAACCGTTTCGGTGCCTTATTTCAATCTTTGTCAGATTTTCCTGAATAAAGCCACCGAACTCTGTGTGCAACGCTATAAGTTAAATAGTTCTGATATTTGTACCGTACATAAATTTGATGAAAAAGGTGCCACCATCAGTATCGCAGCAGACAAACCGAATGCCCTGGCCTGCCTGACCATGATCAGTGCCGTGTTCCAGCTGCTTTCGGAAGTGCTGTATAAACGTTATCGTGAAGAAAAACGTTTTGTGCTACAAACCCGCAGCGCGATTGCCTCTAAAGTCGAGGAGATGCAGCTCAGCTCGGTACAGGCCGCTGAGCGTCTGACTCAGCATTTGGTCGCGAAAGAAAGTGCCTTGCATGTACCGAATACCTTGCTGAAAGATGTGAGTGATCACTTCCAGCTGGTCAGCATGCCGAATCCAACCAATGTCCTGACCCGTCATGCTTTTGTGGTGAATGGGATGGATGCTGAAAGCGCCGAGCTGGCACAGACTTTTAGAACCGAAATTCTAAAATCCAAACAGTCCAAAGCCTCATAAATATCCTTGAATGTTGCAATTAAAAAAGCCGGATTCAACATCCGGCTTTTTTATGGGTATAAAAAATACGCCAGTGTGTCTTGGCCTATCCCTTAAATTTTTAACTGTTTTTGTTCCAGCAGATATTGCTGGGCATTATAAGGCTGGACCGGATTCTGACAGGGGACTTTATGCCACTGACCATCGGCATCTAACTCCCAGGCATTGTGACAATCTTTTAAATAGCTGATCAGGCCATCTTTATAAATCCGTTTTTTCAGCTCTGGATCCAGCACCGGGAAACAGGTTTCAACTCTGGAAAACAGGTTGCGCCCCATCCAGTCAGCACTGGCACAATACAGTTTCTTGGCGCCGCCATGCTCAAAATAATAGACCCGGGTATGTTCCAGGAAACGCCCAACGATTGAACGTACCTGAATATTTTCTGACATGCCGGTGACTTGTGGAATCAGACAGCAGATTGAACGGACAATGAGGTCAATTTTTACCCCAGCCTGCGAAGCCTGATATAAGGCAGCAATCAATTGCGGTTCAGTCAACGCATTCACTTTGATGATGATATGGGCGGCTTTGCCAGCCAGAGCAAATGCCTTTTCCTGGTCAATCAGTTTCAGCAGTTCGCTATGCAGGGTAAACGGTGCATGCAGCAAGGCTTTCAGTTTGGCCATTTTGCCCATGCCGGTCAATTCCTGGAACATGCGGTGCACATCTTCACAGATATCCGGCTGTGTGGTCATCAGGCCGTAATCGGTGTACATTCGGGCATTACCGGCATGATAGTTTCCGGTGCCCAAATGCGCATAACGCAGTAATTCCTGATTTTCACGCCGGACGATCAGAATCATTTTGGCATGGGTCTTATAACCGACGATACCATAGACCACCACTGCCCCGGCTTCTTGCAGGATATTGGCCACCATAATATTGGATTCTTCATCGAAACGCGCCCGCAGTTCAATCACAGCCGTGACTTCCTTGCCATTCCGTGCAGCCTCTGCCAGCACCTGAACGATTTCTGAGTCTGGCCCACTACGGTACAGCGTCTGCTTGATCGCCAGCACCGCCGGGTCCTTGGCCGCTTCGCGCAGTAAAGTAATCACCGGCTGGAATGAATCAAAAGGATGATGCAGCAGTACATCCTGTACCTTTAAAATTTCAAAAATACTTTTCTGTTTACGGAAAATTTTCGGAATGACCGGACTAAAATGCGGATACTTTAATTCCGGACGCTCAAAGCTGGTACTCAGACGGGACAAATTGATCGGTCCATCAATCCGGTACAGTTCCTGTTCCGTCAAATCAAATTCATCTAGCAAATAGTCGATGATATTCTGTGGAGAGTCATTTTCAATTTCCAGACGTACTGCACGACCAAAGCGGCGCGAACACAGTTCGTCTTTTAAAGCCACTGCCAGATCATCAACATCTTCTGACAGTACCAGATCGGCGTTGCGGGTGACCCGAAAAGCATAACATCCGGTCGCTTTCATGCCCGGGAACAAATCACTGATATGCTGCTGAATGATCGCAGTCAGAAAAATCTGGGTGGTATTGTTTCCGGTGACGTCTTCCGGAATTTTAATCAGGCACGGTAAGGAACGTGGTGCTGGCACAATCGCCATCTCGATTTCACGGCCAAAGGCATCTTTACCTTCCAAGCTGATAATAAAGTTCAGACTTTTATTCACCAAACGTGGAAAAGGATGTGAAGGATCCAGACTGATCGGGGTCAATACCGGTTGCACTTCTTTGGCAAAAAAGGCTGCAATCCAGGCCTTATGTTTTTCCAGAAGATCCTGGTATTGAAGAAACTGAATCCCTTGCGCCTGAAGTTCAGGCAAAATCGCATGATTCAGCACCTCATACTGTTTGTTAACTGTGGCATGAATGGACTGGGACAGTTCTTGTAGAATCAGCTCGGTGGGTACAGCATCAGGCGTCCGGGTAGTCGCATTCAGGTCTTGCTGTTTCATCAGCCCGGCAATCCTGATTTCAAAAAACTCATCCAGATTACGGGAAAAAATAATCAGGAAGTTTAAGCGCTCTAAAATCGGTAAATTCGGATCAAGTGCTTGTGCCAAGACACGACGCTGAAATTCAAATAAGGAAAGTTCCCGATTAAAATAGGTCGCTGACGAATGCTGAAATTGTTCCATGCCCTCTCAATGCTGCTGATTACAGTCTGTTGTTTCACATCATTGAGGGGCGATCTTAGGCAGACTTCATGACACTTATGTTACAAAGTTCGATAAATCCATATAAATTAATATTTTAATTTTTAAAATTATAAAAAATCATCCTCTGGCTTGTTGCGCGCTGTCATCAAACTGCAATTAGGTGTCTGTTTTTTCAGTTTGTCTGGCAGCCCAATAAGTGGCTAAAGCTGGCCCTGAAATATTATGCCACAGGCTAAAAATGGCGCTTGGCAAAGCTGTCATTGGAGATGCAACAAAATGGGTTGCCGCCAAAGCCACACCCAGACCAGAATTCTGCATACCGACTTCAATGGATACTGCACGACAGTCTATTTCTGCCAAGTGAAATATACGACTGGCCCAATAACCCAGTAAATAGCCCATACCATTGTGTAAGGCCACGATTCCTAAAATCATTAACCCAGACTCCAGAATCTGGGCTTTACTGCCGGCAATAATCGCCGCGACAATTGCCACAATCGCAATCACAGAAATCAACGGCATGACCTGAATATAGGCCGTGACTTTTTGCTTGAGTAGCGCCCGTACGATTAAGCCCAGAATAATCGGGAATAACACCACCTGTAAGATCGACACCAGCATCGACCAGGCATTGATCTCAATCCACTGACTGGCCAACACATAGAAAATGGCCGGAGTTAAAATGGGCGCCAGTAAAGTCGAAACCGAGGTACAGGCGACCGACAAGGCAGTATTGCCCTTGGCCATATAGGTAATCACATTGGATGCAGTTCCGCCCGGACAGCAACCCACCAAGATTACCCCGATGGCAATCTCTGGTGGCAGCTGGAACAGCTTGCACAGCAAAAAGGCCAAACCCGGCATCACCATAAACTGGGCGACGACGCCAATCGCTACTGCCTTCGGACTTTGCAAGACACTTTTAAAATCTCCGACGGTCATGGTCATGCCCATGCCGAACATGATGATGCCCAACATCCACGGAATATAAGCCCGTAACCAGACAAAAACTTCAGGGATCATCAAGGCAATGCCGGAAAAAAGCAGCACCCATAAAGCAAAGGTTTTTTGGACAAATTGACTAAACTGGAGCAAGGCTGACATGGGTTTCATCCAGGTGACATTAAGGGAGAAAAAGCAAGATAAAACAGGCACCCGTTGATGCCTGAATTTTTATATTCAAATATAAATAAGATCAAAGGGATATTAAGTTCTATCCCTATCCAGTGTTAAGCTGCTTGAACAATATCTTTCACATAGATACGTTTCACGCCATGCGACAGCATATCCTGCCAGGCATGTTGCAAGGAACCATTCAGGTCAATGCCCTTGGTGGCATCGGCAATCACATAGGTTTTAAAGCCCAGTTTGCAAGCATCGATTGCAGTCCAGGCCACACAAAAGTCCGTAGCAATCCCGACCACAAATACGGTATCAATCCCACGTTCACGCAGATAGCCAGCAAGACCCGTCGGGGTTTTCTGGTCAGCTTCCATAAAGGCCGAGTAACTGTCGATCTGGGAATGAAAACCCTTGCGAATGATGAGTTGTGCTTGCGGTAAATTTAAATCCGGATGCAGTTCGGCATCGCGTGTCCCTTGCACACAATGCTTTGGCCATAAGACCTGAGTGCCATAATCCAGCTGAATGCTGTCATAGGCTACTTTGCCGGGGTGGTTGTCTGCAAAAGAAATATGGTTGTCCGGATGCCAGTCTTGGGTCAGGATAATATGCTTAAAATGCTGCCCCAATAGATTAATATTTGGAATAATCTGGTCAGCATTGGCTACAGCCAGATTGCCTCCCGGGGTAAATCCTCTTTGTACGTCTACGACCAGTAAAGCAACATTATTCTGCATCTGTTTTCATCCATTGAAATCTCGATTTATGCCCAAGCATAGCGCAAAATACCTCAGGATTTTTAGCTCTACGGTTAAAAATGGCATGACTGTGTATTCTCGGCATGTGTATATGAGCAGATCAATAGATTCATTGTTTTTGACAAATATGAGATGAGTTCCGGGCTTGTATCAAGCTAGATCTCTACAAAAAATAAGTTTTAAGATATAAAGTGATGAGCCTTTCTAATTAGAAAACAGTATATTTAATTCTTAAATTCTGAAAATAAAAAAGCCTGCAAAAGCAGGCTTTTTAAAACCCTGGAACATTACACTTTAGTGCGGTTCACCAGGAACAGCATACATAATGCAGAGATGATGATACATGGGATCGCAGCGCTAATGACTCCCGCAGCACCAAAACCTGCTGTCAATAACTGACCGGCAATGACTGGACCCAGCATGGCACCGATACGGCCAACTGCAGACGCAACACCAACACCAGTACCACGCACTTCAGTCGGATACACGATACTACCGAAGGCATACAGTACGCCCTGACAGCCAATCACGAAGGCACCGGCCAATGCGGCTGCCATATACATCTGGTTCAGCGAGCTTGCCCCATTCAGCGCCAGTAGACCTGCCAAAATACCACCGTACATCAACAGGATCACATAGGCTTTCTTCCAGCGGTCGGTCAGCATACCCAAAATAATCGTACCAATCGTCGCTGTAACCATGAAGTAGAACTGTGCGGTTGAACCATCCTTACGTGTGAAGCCAAGTTCCATAAACAATGATGGCAGCCAGCTCAACATGATGTAAACCACCATCAAGGTAAAGAAGTAGCTCACCCAGATACACAGCGTACGCAACAGGTTGTGCGAATTAAACAGGTCCTTGAATGAACCCTGCGGTGCAACAGCAAGTTCTGCTGCCGTTTTGTTCTGTGCTTTCAGGTATTCCTTCGATTCAGGCAAAAATAGCATCATTAGCGGAATGGCAAAAATCGGTAACAGACCACCGAGATAGAAAACATTTTTCCAGTTGGCACCAAATTCCGTCGCAGCAATCAAAGACAAAATCGCTGCACCGACTGGCATGCCGCAGTACATCAAGCCGACTGCACGACCACGATTTTGTGGAGAGACAGCTTCAGAGGCGAGTGTGATCAGAATCGGCATCGCGCCACCTAGCCCTGCTCCAGCCAGGAAACGCACTGCCAGCAAGCTGTTAAAGCTATTGACCCAAACCGTACATAAGGTAAATACAGCAAACACTGCTGTCGACCAGATTAAGACTTTCTTACGGCCAATACGGTCCGCAAATCGCCCACCAACCAGTGCACCCGGTAATAAACCCAGAATCCCTGCACTAAAAAACACACCCAACTGGGAACTATCGAGACCAAAATGCTCACGAATACCTGCAGCAGCAATTCCGGCTGCCTGAATATCTAAGCCTTCAATCACCGCAATCAGAAAACAGATCGCGACCGTGACGATAGCATGCTTATTGTCTGATTTTTCCATTGGATTATCCTTGTTCAATCAGCGTTACAAAAGACAGCCATCATCTATGAGCCTGATTGCAGAAATAACTATCAATAAGTTGAACGTTTTGCTTGGATATTCCCAAAGGAGTAGAGGCAGATAAAAATAGGATAAGACCAGATAAAGTCGCAAAAACACTTAATCAGAACACCATAAAGTTCAAGACTTAGACTTTAAGGCTTATACATCAAGTTAAAAAATTAACCGATAAGAAAAAAAATTCTCAATTTATTGATATTTAAAAAAGATTAGTCTTAGTCGTTTTTGGCTTTATTTGTTTTGGTGCGAGAGTGCGATCAAGATGTACGAGGTCTCAATTTATCCAATATAACTATTAATCCAAAATTAAAAGGCATAAAAATGGCAGTTTTCAGCTGATCTTTTTGCACAAGCCTTATCATTATTGGCTTCATTTGGGGTAATCTCCTCCATTGTCTAGACTGGAGACATAACTTTGGTCTCAGGATTTTGCTTTATAAATCATCTTATTTATTACTTGATTGTTTCCAAAAGGCTTTGTATAAAGAATTCAGTAGCTTTTACTAAAGCATATTGTTCTTATGCGTTTGATCAGTCATAATTTGCATAAGCAATATTCAATTCAATGCAAATCTATTGAATTTGCTATAAATCAAAATACAAATCCATCCCAATTTATGTTTTCTCATTCCTTTCGGATGGACAAATAGGATAGTTTTTTAAAATGACTCAGCAAGCACAGACCATTCAAGGTTCCATAGTCGCAATCGTCACCCCTATGTTTGAAGATGGCAGCGTAGATTGGAAGGGTCTCGAGAAGCTGGTTGAATGGCACATTGCAGAGGGCACCAACAGTATTGTCGCCGTTGGAACAACAGGCGAAGCCTCTACTCTCAGTATGAGTGAACACACCCAGGTGATCAAAGAAATCATTCGTGTGGCCAACAAACGTATTCCTATTATTGCCGGCACAGGTGCAAACTCGACCCGTGAAGCGATCGAACTGACCCGCGAAGCCAAAGAGCTGGGGGCAGATGCCGCTTTACTGGTAACGCCATATTACAATAAACCGACTCAGGAAGGCTTATACCAACATTATAAAGCGATTGCTGAAGCTGTTGATCTTCCTCAAATTCTTTATAATGTTCCAGGCCGTACCGGTGTAGATATGGCCAATGAAACCGTGATTCGTCTGGCGGATATTCCACAAATTATCGGTATTAAAGATGCGACTGGCGATGTACCGCGCGGTGCTGAACTGCTGCAAGGCCTTGTCGGTAAAGATATGATTGTTTATTCGGGTGATGATGCAACTGCGTATCAACTGATCGGTCATGGCGCCAAAGGTAATATCTCGGTCACGGCGAACGTGGCTCCGAAAGCCATGAGCGAAGTGTGTGCAGCTGCGATTGCCGGTGATGCAGCCACAGCTGAACAGCTAAATGCTCAGGTTGCAAATTTACACAATATTTTATTTTGCGAATCGAACCCAATTCCTGTGAAATGGGCACTCCATGACATGGGCTTAATTGGTACGGGTATTCGCCTTCCATTAACACCACTTGCAGAACAATATCGCGCTCCGCTTCATGAAGCACTGGTCGAAGCGGGCGTTATCAAATAAAAGAGCACAAGATTATGCAATTACGTTTAGGACTTAGCCTTACACTTTCAGTATTCAGTTTGGCAGGTTGTAGTTCAATGGCCTTTAATAACGGCACTTTAGACTATAAAGAGACTACTACCCTGGAAGCTTTACAATATCCTGAAGGCGCCATGGTTCGTCCTGCAACGCCATTGTATCCTGCTCCAACAGTTGATCCGCTTGCAATTGAACATGCACCGAAGCTTGAAAACCAGCGTGGCAACCGTTTTGCCTTGCCACGCCCACAAGCCCAGACTGAAAACTCAAATACAGCTGATCTAACCGAAACCAATACGGTGGGTCGACCACAGTTGGTCACTGACGGAAATCTTAATCCGCTGCTTAAAATTGAGGGAAATTCTGCTACAATTTGGCAATATACACTTGCCACCCTCAGCAGTCTGAATCATAGCATCGTTGCGCAGAGCAAAAATCGTTATGAAGTCACGATTAAGGTTGATCAGCAGATCTATGTATTAAGATTATCTTCTGTCGGTTCAAGTAATAACCTCGCTGTGTTCAATGCCGATAACAGTTTTGCCGACCGTGAAAAAGCTGCAGAACTGCTCAACCAGATTTACCAAAATTGGCCAGCCTAGACATTTCTAGGCATTTTTTTTGTAAAAGGTTCCCTCATGTTAAAACAAACCTTGCTCTATACTGGTAAAGCGAAATCTGTCTACACCACAGACAGTTCAGACCATCTGATTTTAGTCTTTCGCGATGATGCCTCAGCATTCAATGGCGAAAAAATTGAGCAACTAGATCGTAAAGGCAAGGTGAACAACCGTTTTAACGCCTTCATTATGGAAAAACTGGCAGAAGCGGGAATTGAGACCCACTTTGAAAAGCTATTGACTCCAAATGAAGTGCTGGTAAAAAAACTGGATATGATCCCGGTTGAATGTGTGATCCGTAACTATGCAGCAGGTTCTTTATGCCGCCGCCTGGGTGTGGAAGAAGGCAAGGAACTGACTCCTCCAACATTTGAATTGTTCTTTAAAGATGATGCGCTTGGTGATCCAATGGTCAATGAGTCACAAGCCATTGCTTTAGGTTGGGCAACTGCTGAACAATTGGCGAAAATGAAAGAATTGACTTACCAAGTGAACGACGTGCTTAAAGCATTGTTTGACGCAGGGAATATGATTCTGGTCGATTTTAAACTTGAATTCGGCGTGTTCCACGACCGTATCGTACTGGGTGATGAATTCTCTCCAGACGGTTGCCGTCTATGGGACAAAGACACCAAGAAAAAACTGGATAAAGACCGTTTCCGTCAAGGTTTAGGCGGCGTGGTTGAAGCCTATGAAGAAGTGGCTGACCGTTTAGGTATCGACCTGGACAACATCTAATCTGTAAATGCGCAGATTCGAAAAAACCGAGCTTTTTAGCTCGGTTTTTTATTTTCGGCTTTTAATCGGAAAAATAAATTTTTATTATTAAAATGATCGTTTTTACATCAAAAACCACATGCATTAATATTATCTCATACTAGGCAAATCAGTGAGTCGATGCACTTCACTCCATATTTGCCGACCAGATTTCTCCTCTACCCTCTAGGATGTTATCTCCCTCAAAAAACATCCTACTTTCAGCCCAATTCACCTTGAATTGGGCTTTTTTTATTCTGTTCAATCGGTTGAGATACTCAGTTTATTGCTGCTGTTGTTGCTGTTGCCAACGGCGTTGCTGTAAACGCTCCCCTTCAACTTCACGTTTATTACGTGCTGATTCATACAGTTTGGTATCTTTCAGTTCTGGCGGCATATATTCCTGTAGCACAAAATGCTCAGGATAATTATGCGGATACAGATAATCCACGCCATAGCCCTGCTCTTTCATCAGCTTGGTTGGCGCATTTCTTAAATGCAAAGGCACTGGCAAATTTGAAGTTTTATCTGCGAGTTCCATCGCCTTGTTAATCGCCAGATAGGTACTGTTACTTTTAGCACTGGTCGCCAGATAAACTGCACATTGCCCCAAAATAATCCGGCATTCTGGCATTCCCACGGCCTGCACCGAACGGAAACATTCCCCTGCCAACAGCAAAGCATTCGGATTCGAGTTGCCGATATCTTCGGATGCGGCAATCAACATGCGCCGTGCAATAAACACCGGATCTTCGCCGCCTTTGAGCATGCGTGCCATCCAGTACAAGGCTGCATCCGGATCACTGCCGCGAATCGACTTGATGAAGGCCGACACCAGATCATAGTGCTGCTCACCGGACTTGTCATAACGGGCGATATTCTGCTGTGCGACTTTCACCACTACCGCATTAGTGATGATATTTTCCATATCTGCTTCAAAGGTACTGGCAATCAGATCCAGTAAATTTAGCGCCTTGCGGGCATCTCCTGCCGCGAACTGGATCAGGGCATCAAATTCTTCAATCAGGATATGTCTTTCCTGCAAGAAAGAGTCATTTTGTAAGGCTTGCATCAACAAGGTCTGAATCGATTCAGCACTCAATACATTCAGGCTATACACCTGACAACGTGATAATAAGGCACTATTCACTTCAAAAGACGGGTTTTCGGTGGTGGCGCCAATTAAGGTAATTTTCCCTTTCTCGACCGCATTTAACAGCGCGTCCTGCTGGGATTTATTAAAACGGTGAATTTCATCAATAAATACCACTGGCGTCAGCAAATCACCACCTTCGGCAATGATTTCACGCAGTTCTTTCACGCCGGTATTCAGGGCAGACAGGCTGATAAAAGGCCGGTCTACCGCTTGAGCCAGCAGTAAGGCAATGGTAGTTTTTCCGACTCCGGGAGGTCCCCAGAAAATGATCGAAGGCAGATGCCCCTGATCAATCATCTGACGTAAGGGCGCATGTTCTCCCAGCAAATGTTCCTGCCCGATAATCTGTGTAAGGTCGCGTGGCCGTAAGCGTTCTGGAAGCGGGATATGACTATCTGACATATTATTATTGGCTCAAACTAAATTCTGATCTCATTCTAACACCAGCAGTTTTGATTCCAAGAATACAAACATCAAGCATAAAAAATTAATTTATGGAGATATCCTCTATTTTTTTAATTCTGAATGAATTAATCTCTATAAAAGCGAATAATTTGAACATGATTAATTGTGAATTAATTACAGTGTAATTTTCATATTGTTTATTCTAATTAAAAGAAACTTATCTCGCCCCTTGGGCACTTTTGGGTTGTAGTGGTGAATGCATGAAGCATGATAAATTTGAACAGGGAGCTGTGAGTCGGTCTAAGCCACTGACGTCATCATCACTGATTGCACCCCACGTTCACTTGTCTGAATCGGTTTTGTTAAAAAATCTGATCGATGCCTTACCGCAACCCTTGTGGGTCAGCAACAAAAAACATCTGCAATATTTTAACGATGCCTTGACTGATTATCTTGGCGTGAACCTGAATGAACAGGGTCATCTGCAATGGCAGAGTTTTATTCATACCGAGGACTTGCAGCTATTTTTAGCGCAGTGGCATGCTGCGCTGGATCAGCATCAGAATTTTGAAACCCAGTGCCGGATTAAACGCAGTGATACCCATTATCGCATGTGTACCCTAGCCGTAAAATTTCATCATGAACCTGAACATTTGCTGCAATGGGCAGTTTCCCTGACCGATGTGCATGATTATTTTGAAATCCAGCAGCAACTTTCTCAGATTGTTTCAACCCAGGAAAACATGCTGGATGCCAGCGCAGACTGCATTAACATTATCAGCCCTGAAGGCGAGATTCGACATAGCAACCAGTCTGGCTGTCTGGCACAAGTAAGTGAGACCGCAGGACAAAATCAAGACCGTTCATTGTGCTGGTTAAATCGCTTAACCCCTGAAGCCCGAAAATCCGGGCAACGTGCTCTGAAACAGGCAGCCCAAGGCTTAAACAGCCGTTTCTCCAGCAAAGTTCAGATTAAAGATCAACCAATCCAATATTGGGATCATCTGCTCACCCCGATTCTGGATCAGCACAATATTACCCAAAATATTCTCTGTGTATCACGCAATATTAGTCAGCAAAAAATTGCAGAAACACGTTTAAAAGAAGTGATTAAACGGGATGAACTCACCGGCCTGTATAATCGCAGTACCTTCTATAAAACCTTTAAACAGGTACTGTTAAAGGCCAAACAACAACAGACCATAGCGGGTTTACTGCTGATCGATCTGGACTATTTCCGGCATATCAATGACACCTTGGGCCATATTGCTGGTGATCATCTGCTACATGTCTTAGGCAAACGCTTCCAGACCTGTTTCGGTCCGAATACCATCATCGCCCGTTTGGGTGGCGATGAATTTGCTGTGCTGGTGAAAAATCTGGAAAGTGAAGAACAGCTGCTGGCAACGGCGCAAATGGCCTATGCCCAGCTGGATCAGCCCATCAATTATGTCGGCAATAGCATCAGCAGTGCCATGAGTATTGGCTGTGCCATCTATCCACGTGATGCCTTAAATACTTCTAATTTGCTGAAATGTGCTGATATCGCCTTAAACGACCTGAAAAATAGTGGTCGTGGTGGCATCCGCATGTTCAATCAGGAAATGTGCGGTTCACTGGAAAATATGACCAAGCAGCTGACTCTGGCACGCAAAATTATTCTCGCCGATCAGATCATTCCCTATTACCAACCTAAAGTACGTCTTTCTGATGGTGCAGTGATTGGTTTCGAAGCACTATTACGCTGGCAAGATCAGAATCAGAACATTCAGTTACCTTCCGAAATTTTTGCTGCCTTTCAGGACTATGAGCTGGCCTCACGCATCAGTGAGACCATGCAACTGAAAGTCTTTGCAGATATGAGTCGCTGGCAGGCGCAAGGTCTGGATCTGTTACCGATTTCCATCAATGCTGCACCGGTCGAATTCCTGCGCGATGACTATGCCGAAAAACTGTTGGCACGCCTGTCCAACTTTGATATTCCCGCACATAAAGTTGAACTAGAAATTACCGAGCAGAGCCTATCCGAACATGGTGCTAATTATGTGGTTCGCGCCCTGAACCTGCTGAAACAGGCCGGAATCCAGATTTCACTAGATGACTTTGGCACTGGACATTCTTCGCTGACCCGCTTGCAAGACTATCCGGTCGATTGCATCAAGATTGACCGCAACTTTGTAGAACGCATGAACAGTGACCCGTCCGCCTTGGCCATTGTCAAAGCCATTACCCAGATTGGCTCTAGTATTGCACTGGATATTCTAGTGGAAGGGATCGAGAATACAGAACAGCTGGACACCCTGATCCATTGTGACTGTCAGATTGGACAGGGATTTTATTTCTATCGTCCGATGGCCGGTGCTTCGGCCCAGGCCCTACTCCATCCAGCAGATCAATAAACGAATCACTCAGGCAGATTTAACGCACCCAGCGTACGATATAGTCTTCGATGTCATCTTCATGAATATCGGCTTCACTCAGGCAGCGCCCTGCTGCCGACTTGCGTGCCTGAATCACACTTTCCCGTGAACCGCTAATCAGATAATGCCAAGATGGCAGGCTTTTACCCTGCTCTACCCGGCGATAGGCACAACTCGAAGGCAACCAGTGAATCGTTTCCAGCTTCTCTGGCGTGAGCTGAATACAATCAGGCACATACTGCAAGCGATCTGGATAATTGGAGCAACGTGCAGTGCTACAATCCAGCAGCTTACATGCCACTTTGGTATAGGCGACTTCCTGAGTATCTTCATCTTCCAGTTTAATCAGACAACACAACCCACAACCATCACACAAGGCCTCCCACTCGACTTGCGTCAGTTCAGCAAGTGAATAGTTTTTCCAGAATTCGGGACGTAAAGTATCGCTCATGATCGGGCCGGAATATTCAAAAATCAGCTGATTATAACAGCCAGAACCCTGCAGACCTACTGTCTCAAATTTTTATTGTTATCACGTAAACTATTGTTAAATCAGAGACAGTTCATCAACACAACACTAACAGTTGCTGGAATCGTTTATTTCTATACTAAATTTGAAAATAAAAACACATGGAGAATATATATGTTTCGCTGGGCTATTATTTTTGCTGTTATTGCATTAATTGCGAGTCTACTTGGTTTCGGTGGCGTCGCAGGCTTGTCTAAGGATTTTGCGATTATCTTGTTGGTAATTGCGGTGATTCTTGCGATCGTTGGTTTTCTTTCGCGCGGCAAGGTCTAGATTTACGCTAGACCTTTTCAAAGCAAGTGTTAGCTTTCAAAAAAAACAAGAGCCTTCTGGCTCTTGTTTTTTTATGGGTATTTTAATGATCTGTTTTGATCAAAAATACTTCTTTTAAGATGAACTTAAGGCTTTAAATGACGTGGTCTAAAACCTGCCACCAGCAAGGCTGCAACATACGCTACCACACCGATAACACATAAGATCAATACTTCTACCACACGCATCCATTGTGATACATCTGCGTTATACCAACTCAGGGCATAGGCCAGAGCTGCCATCATCATCACATTGGCAAACATGAATTGCAGGAAGATTTTTTTCCAGTGCGCCCCAAAACGGAAAATATCACGCTTATGCAGATAATAATAAAGCAGACCAGCATTGACCATCGCTGAACCTGTCGAGGCCAGCGCAAGGGCCATATGCTCCGCTTCCCAGTCAATCAGCTTGAACAAGCCGATAAAGATCACGTTCAGAATCGCATTGGCGGCCACAGCCATCAGACCGACACGCACCGGGGTTCTGGTATCCTGCTTTGCATAAAACCCGGGCGCAAAGACTTTAATCAACATAAAGGCAATCACACCACCGCTCATACATTGCAGCGCCAAAGCCGTCATCTGGGTATCTTCAAAGGTGAACTGGCCACGTTCAAACAGGGCCTGAATGATCGGGGTCGACAGCATAAACAGTGCAATACTGGCGGGTAGGCCTGCCATCACAATAACTTTGGCTGCCCAGTCCATCATGCCACGGAATTTTTCCGGATTTTGCTCAGTATGCCGTGCCGATAAGGACGGCAAAATCACGGTACCAATTGCAACACCGATCAGACCCAGCGGCAATTCGGTCATACGCTCGGCACTATACAGCCAGGATACCGAACCATCCTGCATGAATGAAGCCCAAATGGTATTTAACAATAGATTAATTTGCGTGACAGATACACCAAATAATGCCGGCAGCATCAACTTCATGATGCGATCTACGCCTTCATGCTTGAAATCAATTTTCGGTGGAATCAGCAGGTTTTTACGCCACAATTCAGGAATCTGGATCGCCAGCTGTAAAATACCGGCAATGATCACTGCCCAGCCCAGCGCCATAATCGGCTCGGCCATATACGGCGTAAGCCAGAGCGCCCCGGCAATCATCGCCACATTCAGCAAGACTGGTGCAAAAGCCGGGGTACTAAAAGAGCCATAACTGTTCAGAATACTGCTGGCAAAAGCCGTCAGTGACATGAACAACAAATAAGGAATGGTCAGGCGGAACATGTCGGTCGCCAGAGCGAATTTTTCAGGATCGCTATGAAAACCGGGCGCATAGATATACATGATCAATGGCGCAGCAATGATCGCGACCATGGTCAACGTGGTCATGACCGTGGCCAGACAGCCAAATACCCGGCTGATCAGGATCTGGACTTCAGTATGCGTGCGACTGGTCTTATATTCGGTCAGTACCGGAATAAACGCCTGTGAAAATGCGCCTTCGGCAAATAAACGCCTGAAAAAATTGGGGATACGAAATGCGACGACGAAAGTATCGAAGTCCTTACCAGCACCAAAGACATTCAGTAAAACAATATCTCGAACCAATCCCAGTACGCGTGACAACATGGTCATCGCACTGACAATGACGGTCGAACGCCAAAGCGCCATCCTATTCACCTAATGTATAAATTTGTGGCTATTGTAATGAAACTTTTATCAGAAGTTCATTGCTTAATTTCATCGCTCAAGCGAGCTTGAGGTGTTTTTATAATGCTGTAGCTGTGTACGAAAATCAGCCCAGTTAAAATATGGTCCCGGATCGGTCTTGCGGCCCGGTGCAATATCCGAATGTCCGGCAATATGCTGCTGAATTTTAGGATAATAATCTTGCAAACAGGCAGCCACTTTGACCAGGGCTTCATACTGTGCGGTTGCAAAAGGCAAATCGTCACTGCCTTCCAGCTCGATCCCGATCGAATAATCATTACATTCTTTTTTGCCCAAATAGGTCGAGCGGCCGGCATGCCAGGCACGGTCATTGAAATTAACAAATTGCAGTACTTCTCCCGTTCTTAAAATTAGCAGATGGGTCGACACCTGCATCCCTTCAATGGTTTGAAAATAGGGATGTACTGACCAATCCAGCTGGTTCTGAAAAAACTGTTCAATATAACCGCCGCCAAACTGGGAAGGTGGCAGGCTGATATTATGAATCACCAGCAATTGAATCTCGGTCTGTTCTGGCCGCTGATTAAAATTGGGAGACGGGATTTGACGTGCACCGATTAGTTGCCCGTCCTTGACCTGAAACTCAGCTGCCTGTTGCATAAAACCGTTCTCCCCAAAAATAAAATCTGCAAGATCAGCATTGCAGCCGGCTTCATGCTAAAACTTTCAAGGACAAATCTCAATTCATCCCGGCAAACTGGATGAAAAATCGCTCATCTTTTATGTAACGGTGCTAAGATAAGGCGCAATTTTCACGGCTTAAAAAAGATACGGAAATACTCATGCGCATATCTCAAGCTTTGCTAGACCAGTCCATTCAGATCAATATTCAACAGGCACTTTCTGAAGATATCGGTGACGGTGATATTACCGCCCTGCTGACTCCTGAAGATGAACAGGCCACTGCCACCATCATTAGCCGTGAAGACATGGTTTTAGCCGGCCAGCCTTGGGTAAATGCCTTGATTCAGGCCTATGATCCCAGTATTGAAGTGACCTGGCTGAAAAATGATGGTGATCACGTTCAAGCCAATCAAGCCTTTTTAAAACTGGCCGGATCTGCACGTAGCCTACTCACCGTGGAGCGCCCTGCGCTAAACTTTGTCCAGACGCTGTCTGCGGTTGCGACTAAAACCGCCCACTATGTCAAAGAGCTGCAAGGTTTAAACACCAAATTATTAGATACTCGTAAAACGCTTCCGGGTCTGCGTATCGCACAAAAATATGCCGTGGCCATTGGCGGTGGCCAGAATCACCGTTTGGGCCTGTTTGATGCCTTCTTGATTAAAGAAAATCATATTATGGCAGCGGGTGGCATTGCGCAGGCGATTGCCAAGGCCCATCAAATTGCACCGGGTAAGCCTGTCGAAGTTGAAGTCGAAACCTGGGATGAGCTGAATCAGGCACTCGAAGCCCATGCTGATATTGTGATGCTGGATAATTTCAGTCAGCAGCAGATGATCGACGCGGTGCAACATGTGGCCGGTCGCTGCAAACTGGAAGCCTCAGGTAATATCACCATTGATAATTTACGTGAAGTCGCGAGTACCGGAGTAGATTATATTTCCATGGGCGTGCTGACCAAAGATCTCAAAGCCATTGATCTGTCGATGCGTTTCAATGCTTAAGCCTAGATGGGATAGATGACCGTAGAGGGTGCGAAGCACCCTTTTTTTATTTTTAGAAATTTTTTTTGCGTATATTTTGCTCAATTTTCTATTTTAGACCTTAATCATCATCGTCATCCCGATTACCTCGGCGATCGCGGTCATCATCGTCACCATCACGGTCGTTATATCTTCCGTTATCCTCATCACGATCCTGATTTAACACTGAACGCTCGTCATCTTCACGATTATTGCCCCAGTCACAGGCAGTTAATCCAAACACGCCCAGCAATGAAATTGCACAAAGCCACTGTTTCATGTCGCATTCCTCATTGTGTTCTCATCTGATCCAATATCGATGCAAAACCGGTTCAGATATAGCCGATTCATGTCGACTTTTTGTCAGGAAGTTTTGTAATGTAGTTTTTGAATACAGGTGCAGAGTGAAATTTCAGGCATAAAAAAACGCATCCAGAGATGCGTTTATTAACATGGGATGGATTACCAGCCTAGAGCTTCTTGCTGTTTTTTCACCAGTTCCTGAATGCCTTTCTCGGCCATTTCCAGCATGGCATTCGATTGTGCACGGGTAAATGGTTTGTCTTCAGCAGTACCTTGAATTTCAATAAATTCACCAGCCTGAGTCATCACCACGTTCAAATCGGTTTGACAGTTTGAATCTTCTTCATAGCAAAGATCCAGTAATACTTCATCTTTAAAAATACCCACAGAAACTGCAGCCACCAAACCTTTTAATGGATCATGTTTGATTTTCTTTCTTTCCAGCAAGACGTTCATGGCATCGACCAAAGCCACCGCAGCACCCGTAATCGCTGCAGTACGGGTACCGCCATCAGCCTGAATCACGTCACAGTCGATAGTAATGGTATTTTCACCCAGCTTTTTCAGATCGACCATTGAGCGCAAGCTACGACCAATCAGACGCTGAATTTCCTGAGTACGGCCACTCTGTTTGCCACGTGCCGCTTCACGGTCACTACGGGTATGAGTTGAACGTGGCAACATGCCATATTCAGCCGTTACCCAGCCCTGGCCCTGACCTTTGAGGAAACGCGGTACAGAACTATCCACACTGGCAGTGCACAGTACTTTGGTATGACCAAATTCAACCAATACAGAGCCTTCCGCATAACGTGTATAGTTACGGGTAATTTTCACTTCACGTAATTGATCTAATGCTCGTTGGTCGATACGCATAATAAGTCCTGTATGGGTTCAAAATAATTGCGGCTCAGTATAGCAGAAGCCTTTGCCAAGATTAGGCAGCCGGGCGATTCATTTACAAAATCAATGCATCAGCTCGCTACGAGTTGTCGAAATTCTGCCGATCTGTGGCACTACGATTTAATTTAATTTTTGCTAGACTAAAACTCTCTATAAGGGAAGCCGGTGATAGGAAACCCATTTATGTCCTTACGTGAAGATCGCAAGCAGCAAAGTCATCAGGCGTTACTCGATGCGACACTGGCATTCAGCAGTCAGGGCCGCGCTTTCAGCACGATCAGCCTACGTGAAGTTGCGAATGCAGTCGGACTGGTGCCGACGGCATTCTATCGGCATTTTCAGGATATGAACCAGTTGGGTCTGGAATTGCTGGATCAGGTTGCGATTCATATCAAGGGCGTACTCAATCAGCTGGGACAGGCTTATTTGTATCAGCCGAATACCCGAACCCACACCGGGCTTGAGCTCTTCTTTCAGGCCGTCGAATATCATCCTGAACCCTGGATTTTTTTTGTGGCAGAACGTTGGGGCGGTTCGGACGTGTTACGTGTCGGCATTGAACGGGAAATTCATTTTCTGGCTGAAGATGTCATGCATGAACTGGCCAAGATGCAATCTACCCGACATATTCAGGCATCACAGGACTTGCAGGCTCTGGCACAGATGCTGATTGAACTGTCCCTGAACTGGGCCATGGGCTGGATTCATCTGCAGCATCAGGTTGATCCAGAGCTGCGCCGCGCTCAATCCAATGCCTTTAAAACCCAAAGCGTGCTACAGATGCAGCTCTTGCTACGTGGCATTTTGCACTGGTACCGGCGACCTGCCAAAACAGTTGAAACCGCAAGCCCTGTGCTCAATGAAGCGGTCATTCCCCCTGCCTAAATAAAAAAACCTGCATCATGATGCAGGTTTTTTTTACTGATCGTCAGTTCAGA